>WGDQ01000305.1 GCA_015493185.1 Planctomycetaceae bacterium | reverse complement strand
TAGCGAATGCGGGCCGCCGGCAAGCGATGGCAGTTCGTGAACGTGCAACTGCGCGCGGCCGTTGGGCGTTGCAAACCGCGGCTGATGGAAGGTGCGGCCATCGATCTGAAACTCGCGTCGCGTCCGATCGATCTCGATCATGGCCTCCATGCCCGGCACGATGCGGCCGATCGCCTCGCGGATTCGGCCGTGCTGCTTCATGGCCGACCAATCGACCGGCGTTTGCCGTCCCAACACAGCCTCGGCCAGTTCGGCAACGATCTCGACTTCGCTTTTCAAGCCTTCGTGCCGTTTCGGTCCACCGTCGCTCAATCGAACATAGTTGAACATCGACTCTTGCGTGGTCGGCTGCTGCTCCTCGTCGCGAGCCAGCACGGGCAGAATCAACGTTTCACTGGCCAAGCCGTAAACATGGCCGGTGTTCAACGTCGTATTCAGATACGTGATCTGGTCGAGCCGTTCGAGCGCCGTCTGCGCGAACGCCGCATCGGGATTCGATCCGTAAAGGTTGCCGCCCAGGCAAAACCCTACCTTCAGCCGCCCCTGGGCTGCCGCTTCCATGCAGCCCATCGTATCCAATCCGGGCGCTTCGGGCATTTGCACGTTGAAATGCGATTCGAGCCGCTCGAACACCGCCTGTTTCAACGCAGGCGTTACACCCACAGTGCCCATGCCTTGCACGTTCGAGTGACCGCGAATCGGCAGCAATCCCGCACCGGGGCGCCCCACCATGCCGCGCATCAGTGCCAAGTTTCCGATGGCCTGCACATTTTGCACGCCGTGTACGTGGTGCGTGATGCCCATCGTCCAGGCGAACACCACGCGTCGAGCCGCTGCGTAGCGATCAGCGATGTCGAAAATTTGTTCTCGCGTCACCCCGCTTTTCGCTTCGATTTCCTCCCAGCTCAGGCGGCGCAGGTGTTCTCGCAGTTCGGGCCAGCCGTCGCAGTGGTTTTCGAGAAACGGCCCGTCGATGGCCCCTATTTCCTCGATGCGTTTCGCCACGCCGGCCAGCAGTGCCAGATCGCCCCCGATGTGCGGCTGCACATACAAACTGGCCACCTCGCTACCCAACAGCATGCTTCGCGGATCGCTCGGAATGCGGAATCGCACCAGCCCGGTTTCCACTACCGGATTGACCACGATCACCTCGCCACCGCGTCGGCGCACGCCGACCAGTGTCGTCATCAGCCGCGGATGATTGCTGGCCGGGTTTCCGCCGATCAGCATCACCAGATCGGTGGTTTCCAGGTCTTCGAGCACGATGGTTGCCGTACCGCTGCCCACAACCGACGAAAGCCCCACGCCACTGGCCTGATGGCAGTAGTAGCTGCAATTGTTGATGTTGTTCGTACCATAAAGCCGGGCAAACAACTGCAACAAAAAGCCGGCCTCATTCGAGCTACGACCGCTGAAGTACCAGAATGTTTCCTGAGCCGGCGTGGCTCGCAGCTTATCGGCCACCCGTCGCAGGGCTTCGTCCCACGCCACGGGCTGAAAGTGGCCCATGCCGCGACGATACAACAGCGGCGTGGTCAATCGACCGCAGTGCTCCAGTTCGCGAGGCGAAAATCGCCGCAAATCGTCGATCGTATGCCGCCGGAAAAACTCGGGATCGATAGCCGGCTGCATGTCGGCTGTCATTGCCTGAATCGACTTCTTACAAACCTCGGGAAAGCGGCCCAGTTCGTTCACCATGCCGCCTTTTTGCCCGCCCATCCCCAGCGCGCAGGTCTTGCAGGCGTTTTTCGACCGCATGGCCTTCCACAGCTTCCACGGCCCCACACGGCGCGCGTGGCGCCACACGTAGCCAATAGCCTGCCAACCACCCCCGCTGTCGACATGCCGCATGAGAACGCCGCTTTCTTCTGCTGCTCTAGCTTGCTCGATCGAGCCCCGCAACACGATACGCGTGCCGACTCTTCACCTACCATGCCCTCGCGCTGTGTCGCCCCAACGTTTGCGACCTTCTGAGAACGAGGCTCTTGGAATCAGGCATCTGCTACCAATGCATCACTTCTGCATCCACTTCTTTCTACTTCGCCCTACCTCGCGCTGCCGGCCGCTCTGCTGCGATTTGCTGTGGCACAAGCACAACAAACCCATTTACTGCCGCGTCCCGGCAGATCGTTCCAAGATGGACCACAACGCAGGCGGCCCTATCAACGGTTCTGATGTCGCGCGCGGCCCTCACACGGCGCGCACTCCCGGCGACGCTCCCGAGCGCACCACCTGCTGCCCCCAACAGCTTTCTTTGTGCGTAACACGCGACGTGCCAACATCACGTGGTTCACACTATGTGCTCAACACCACGTGCTCAATGCCACATGTCGCGACATAGAACCGCGCGCAGCGATCGTCGCCGGTCGCGCGCCAGTTTGCGGCGCTCGCTCACGGTCAAACCGCTCTTCCGCGACGAGGCAGGCTCTATCGCACAATCGGCTGATCGCCGGCGATTCAGTCGAGACTGACGGTTACCGTTTTCGTCTCGGTGTAGGCGTCGAGTCCTTTCTCGCCAAGTTCGCGCCCGATGCCCGACATCTTGAAACCACCGAACGGCGCGGCGGCATCGAACACGTCGTAGCAGTTCACCCAGATCGTGCCCGCGCGAATCTTGGCCGCCAGATGGTGTGCCTTCTTCACGTCGCGAGTCCAAACCGCGGCAGCCAGGCCGTAAAACGTGTTGTTGGCCCGCTGAATCACTTCGTCGACATCTTTGAACTTCAAAACCGACAAGACGGGGCCAAAGATTTCGTCTTTGGCGATTTCCATATCGTCTTTCACGTCGACAAACAGCGTTGGCTCGATAAAGTAACCACGCTGACCAACCCGATGGCCACCGGTCAGTAACCGCGCGCCTTCCTGATTGCCGCGTTCGATGTAGTGCATGATCTTGTCGAACTGCGCCTGATCCACCTGCGGGCCTTGTTCCGTTTCAGGATTGAACGGGTCGCCCACGCGCCGCGATCGGTTCAACTCGGCCAGCCGCTCCACGAATTGATCATAAATTTTTTCTTCCACAAACAGTCGACTACCCGCGCAGCAGCACTGCCCTTGGTTGAAATACAGGCCAAAGTGCGAGCCGGCGGCCGCGGCATCGAGATCGGCATCGGCAAACACGATGTTGGGGCTTTTGCCGCCCAACTCGAAGGTGAGCCGCTTCAGCGTCGCGGACGCGTCGCGCATGATGATTTGCGCCGTCTTGTACTCGCCGGTAAACGCCACCTTGTCCACGTCGGGATGCTTGACGATGGCCGCCCCGGCTGTCGGACCGTAGCCAGGTATCACGTTGATCACGCCATCCGGAATGCCCGCCTTCTGCGCCAGCCGCGCCATGCGCAGGCACGTCAGCGGCGTTTGCTCGGCCGGTTTCATCACAATCGTGCATCCGGCGGCCAGTGCCGGGCCCCACTTCCAGGCCACCATCAGCATGGGAAAGTTCCAGGGAATGATCTGGCCGGCCACACCAACCGGCTCGCGGCGCGTGTAGGTGAAATAGTTGCCCCGCACCGGAATCGTCTGGCCATGAATCTTGTCGGCAAAGCCCGCGTAGTAGCGCAAACAGTCGATCGTCAGCGGCAGGTCGACGGTGCGCGAATCGCGGATCGGCTTGCCGTTGTCGAGTGTTTCCAGGGCGGCCAGTTCTTCGGCTTCTTGCTCGATCAGGTCCGCCAGCTTGTGCATCAGGGCACCGCGATCTCGGGCATCCATCTTGCCCCACGGCCCTCGTTCCAGCGCATCGCGCGCGGCCTCGACGGCCAAATCCACATCGGTCGCGTCGCCCTCGGCCACCTGGGCAATCACCTCTTCAGTGGCCGGGTTGATTGTTTCAAACGTCTTGCCACTAGCGGCAGGCACCCACTTGCCGCCGATAAAACATTCCGTCTGTCGGATTTGCGGCTTCACCGTCGGTTCGCTGGTTGTGGCCATCGTCGGGGTCCCTCCTGCAAAACGGGTTGTTTTGACGTTGATCGATGTTCTCGCTTCACGCTTCCCCCTCACGGGCGCCGCACGCAGCGCGTCGCTCGCTGGTGGTCGTCATTTTATCGCTTTCACCTGGGTCGTGCCAATTCTTGTGCGATGCCGCTCTTATGCGATGCAGCACGCCTGCTCTTTGCCTTCTTGCCCCGCTGCGCCGCACGGCGCGATGCACACGAGCAATGCGCACGAATAAAAGGTGCTGCGGACCGTCGCGAAACGTCGCGACGATCTGCTTCCGACCACCTCAACCCGACAGGGCGGGGCAAGCATCGAGGGCGCTTGACACAAGCCAGTCGGGCGACTCATATTGCGTCTGATCGGCACACATTCCATCCGTGTTTTTCACACATTACAGCCGTCGATCAGCATCGTTGCACACCGGCGTGTTGTCGGCGTCGTTGTCGCTGCCCGGGCGGTCGAACGGCCGGGCGGCAGGTTGCTTCCAAATCACGAAAGAGGAACCGCACGGTTGAATACATTCGACTACACGCGCGCCGCAAGCCTCGACGAGGCCATCAGCCTTTTGTCCGCCCATCCTCAGGGTGCCATGCTGCTGGCCGGGGGCACCGATCTGCTCGTGCAGCTTCGAGAAGGGCTCCGTCGGGCCGAATTGGTAATCGATGTCAAGCACATTCCCGAGCTCAGCGAGCTGTCATTCCTGTCTCTTATACACATCTCCGAGCCC
>WGDQ01000304.1 GCA_015493185.1 Planctomycetaceae bacterium | reverse complement strand
GGGTGAGTCAATCTCTCACTACGAAATTCGGGCTCCATTCGACGGAACTGTGATTGGCAAAAACGTAGTCCTCGGCGAGCGCGTGGGACCGGATACCGAAATGTTTCGCGTTGCCGATCTGTCCACATTGTGGGTTCAGGCGGATATCTACCAGAAAGATCTTTCCAAGCTTGAGAAGCTCGGAGACGAGCTCTATTTTCGCGAAACAAACTCCGATCATGGCCATACCGCAAAGATCTTCTACACCGGAGATGTTTTCGATCCAGAGACAAGAACGATTCGAGTGCGAGCTGTGGTCGACAATCCTGAACGTCGCCTCAAAGCCGGGATGTTCGTCGAAATCGCTTTGCCAGGAGAGCCGATTCCCGACGTGGTTGTCGTTCCAGTATCTGCACTCCAAAACATCGAGGGTACAGACGTCGTATTTGTGCAAGTGAGTGAAGAAGAATTCCAGAGAAGAGACGTTGTGGTCGGTGCAAGAAGCGATGGTATGGTTCAAATTCTGGAAGGCTTGCAGGTCGGCGACCCAGTTGTCGTCTCAGGCGGCTTTGCCTTGAAATCCGAGCTGATGAAAGGATTGATCTCGGAGGGAGATTAAGATCTTTTCTTCCAGTTCTAGAACGCAGACATGATCAATAAAGTTATTGACGTATCGCTCGATAACCGCTTCGTCGTCCTGCTATTGGTTGTGCTCTTGATCGCAATCGGCGTGTGGTCGATGACCACACTACCCGTGGATGCGGTGCCAGATCTGACCAACGTTCAAGTCCAGGTGCTTACCACCTCTCCATCGCTCAGCCCCGTGGAGATGGAGCAGTTCATCACGTTTCCAGTCGAGACGGCGATGAGCGGCATTCCCAGAGTGACTGAAATTCGCAGCGTCACACGCTTCGGACTTTCCAACGTGACCGTTGTCTTTGAGGAAGGGACCGATATCTATTGGGCTCGGCAGCAAGTCAATGAACGCTTGAGCGAAGCACGCGATCAGATTCCCAAAGACTTGGGCACGCCTACCATGGGCCCCATTGCCACCGGGATGGGCGAGATCTATCAGTTCGAAGTGCGGGCGAAGCCGGGTTACGACTACAACTTGCAAGAGTTGCGGACGATTCTCGACTGGCAAATCGCCTTTCAGCTACGCGGCGTGCCCGGCGTGATCGAGGTCAATACGTTTGGTGGTGAGTTGAAGACCTACGAAGTCCAAGTCGACCCGGATGCACTACTCAACTACAAGATCCCCTTAACTCGGGTATTTGATGCCCTGCGGCGAAACAATTCGAACGCAGGAGGCGGCTACATCGTTCATCAGGAGGAACAGCGGATCATTCGCGGGGAAGGGTTGGTGCGATCGCTCGCCGATATCGGCAACATCGTGCTAGATAGCCGCGAAGACGGCACCCCCATTTATGTACGTGACATTGGGGAAGTTCGTTTCGCTCCTATGTTACGGCAAGGGTATGTGACCCGCGACGGACGGGGCGAGGTCGTGGTAGGCATCGTCATGATGCTAATGGGTGAAAACTCACGAGTTGTTGTCGACCGCGTCAAGCAAAAGGTCGCCGAAATCGAAGAAACGCTTCCCGAGGGGGTCTACATCGATCCATTCTATGACCGCACCGAACTTGTCCGCCGCGCCATCGACACGGTGACAGAGAATATCAGCGGCGGAGCGGTTCTAGTTATCGTCATGCTGTTTCTGCTAGTGGGCGATCTGCGGGCGGGGTTGATCGTGGCTTCGGCCATTCCGCTCTCTGCACTGATTACCTTTGTTTCGATGAACTACTTCGGCGTGTCAGCCAATCTGATGAGCCTGGGGGCACTCGATTTTGGCATCATCGTCGACGGTTCCGTAGTGATGGTGGAAAACGCGATCCGCCACGTGTCGCAATCGAAACGCCTGAACCCTGATTTGAAAAAGGCCGACCTGAATGTCTTCCGCGAAGCTGGCCATGAAGTCGCAAGGCCTATCGTGTTCGCCGGCACCATCGTGATCATCGTTTTTCTGCCCATCCTGTCGCTGCGCGGCATCGAAGGCAAGATGTTCAGCCCCATGGCTTTCTCGTTCATGTCGGCATTGGTCGGGGCGCTCATTCTCGCACTTACGGTCGTTCCCGTGTTGGCTTCGCTGTTCCTGGCCCGCAACTTCAACCAGAAGGAAGCATTTCTTATACGTTGGAGCAAGCGGCGCTACGAGCCGTTGCTCAGGTTTGCGATAGCCCGGCCGCTGCCTGTGTTTCTGACAGCCACTGGCGCGTTTGCCGTGAGCGTACTGATTGCAATGAGTTTCGGTGCCGAGTTCGTACCGAAGCTCGACGAGGGCGACATGGCCATTCAGGCAATCCGCCTGCCCAGCGTATCTTTGGAACGCTCGATCGAAATGACGACGGCTATCGAAAAAACGCTGATGGATGAATTTCCCGATGAAGTCGTGTCGGTCATTTCAAAGACCGGTCGCGCGGAAATCGCTACCGATCCGATGGGGGTTGAGAATAGTGACATCTTCGTCATTTTGAAACCAAAGGAAGAATGGCGGTTCAGCAGCAAAAGCGAGTTGATTGCCGCGATGAAAAAGGTGCTGGAGAGCAAGATTCCGGCCAATAATTTCAGTTTCACCCAACCCATCGAATTGCGAGTGCAGGAGCTAATAGCTGGCGTTCGTTTGGATATCGGTATCAGTTTATATGGCGATGATCTCGAAACGTTGAAAGAGCTCGGCAATAAGATCGCCGCGGTGGTTAGCCAGGTTCCCGGTGCTGCGGACGTTCAGGCCGAGCAGACAGGGGGGTTGCCCTACGTTCATATGCGCATTCGCCGCGACCAGATTGCCCGCTACGGGATCAATGCGTCAGAGGTTCTCGACGCGATCGCGATCATCGGCGGCAAGGAAGTCGGCCAAATATTCGAAGGCCAAAAGCGATTTCCGTTGCAAGTGCGTCTGGCACCGAGGTGGCGCGAACGGGTCGAGACGATCAAACGGCTAAAAGTGGCCGATCCGCAAGGCCGTCAAATTCCCTTGGAACAGTTGGTCGACATTGAGGTTGTGCCCGGCTTCGCCCAAATCAGCCGCGACGAAATACGCCGCCGCTTCCTGGTTCAGGTGAACGTTCGTGGTCGCGACCTGGCAGGTTTTGTGGCCGATGCTAAACAAGCCGTTGCGGAGCAGGTTGATCTCCCAGCAAATTACAGAATCGCATGGGGCGGTCAGTTCAAGAACCTGCAAGAGGCGACGCAGCGGTTGACGATTGCGGTTCCATTGGCACTTTTTCTGATTGCGTCGCTGCTCTATATCACGTTCGAATCGGGTAGACTGGCACTACTGATCTTCTTGAATGTGCCTATTGCCACGACAGGTGGCATTCTGGCGCTGTGGCTTCGTGGAATGCCCTTTTCGATCTCGGCAGGAGTGGGTTTCATCGCGCTGTTCGGCATCGCGGTGATGAACGGTGTTGTCCTGATCGAGCACGTCCGACATCTGCGAAGTCAGGGCATGAACGTTAACGAAGCTGTACGTCAGGGTGCCCTTGACCGTTTGCGTCCTGTGTTGATGACGGCCACGACCGATGCCTTGGGATTCATTCCGATGGCCCTTTCAACAAGCGCAGGCGCAGAGGTTCAGAGGCCCTTGGCCACCGTCGTCATTGGCGGCGTGATCACGTCATGTTTGCTGACGCTGGTTGTTTTGCCTGCGATTTACGGGTGGTTCGAGCCGGATCGAGAAAGGGAGCAGTGATAAAATACTCCTCCCGGTCACGGCTTTCTTCGGCGGCGCGATCCGTGGCCTGCGCGTCAACTGCCTGGGAGGTGGGCTTCGGTGATGGTTTGGATCGAATGGTCGATTGTCTGGCAGAGGAGATCGAGTTCGCTGGCTGAAATGGCCAGCGGGGGCATGATCACAATTACGTCGCCCAGTGGGCGAATCCAGACGCCGTGTTGTCGGGCATGCCGGCAGACGCGCACGCCCACACGTTGCTCGGGCGGATAGGGCTGACGGCTCTGCCGTTCGCGAACCAGTTCGATACCTGCCAGCAGCCCCCGCTGCCGAACGTTGCCCACGTGCGGCCGTCGAGCTATTCGATCGAGCCAGCCGGCAAGTTGCTCACTGCGTCGGCGCACGTGCTCCAAGGTTTGATCTTGCTCAAAGAGATCGAGCGTGGCCAGCGCGGCGGCCGCGCCCAGCGGGTTGCCGCCGTAGGTGTGTCCGTGATAGAAGGTGCGGCCCGAAGTGGCTGATCCTAGAAAAGC
>WGDQ01000303.1 GCA_015493185.1 Planctomycetaceae bacterium | reverse complement strand
GGCGACGCTCAACAAACGGTGGCACAGATCGCGCGGCAGCGGAGCCACCGGCGTTCGTGAACCGCACGGATGGGTGGAGAAGTTTCGACGCATCGTAACGCCGAACAGGCCGGACGGCGGACCTGTGGCGCCACGGCGGCCGAACCGGTTGCGGCAACCCGGTAGAATAGGATGGTCGGATCGACGCCGCGGTGGCTGAAACGGCTTCAAGTCGGTGGTTGTCTTCAAAGCGGTGGTTGTCGCTTGCGGGCAAAACGTGGTAGCGCCGAAAGGTAAACCTTTTGGCGCCATCGGCACAAAGACCACAAAAGTAAAAGTACGGATGAGTAGCCGTCGACCGCGGCGGGCTGGGCATCGGCCGGGCCACAGCCGAGGTGGGCTCGACATCTGAGCAATGGGGGCAAGGAGGCTGGCCCGAATCATTTTTTCCCGGGCGAAACAACGCACGCAACGGAGGCTACGTGTGCACCGATTGATACGAAAATCGTTCTGCCAACGGCCTGGCCCGGACGACCGAGGCGCTTTGCTCTGTGAAGCCTGCGGTCCGCGGTACGGGCGATCTGTCGTTGCTGGTCATCAGGCGTTGCGGCCGTGTAAGGCGACGGACGGGTTTGAAGCTTTGCCGTGGGGACACCGCGCGCGGCGGCGCGGAACATTGGCCCTGAGCTGGTTGTCTGGTGGCACCTTGTTGTCCCATGGCACATCGCGTGCACAGCATTTGTTGCACGCTCGCAATGGCGGCACACAGCGCGCGCGGTTGCGATCGTTTGCCGTGGCCACAGGCTGTTTGGTGTTGTGGGGGTGGTTGCTCGGTGCGGTAGTTGGCGCAGCGCAGGCCGACGACGAACCGGTTCGAGGAGAGAAGAGCCCTGCTGGTGCCGCGGCATCAGCAAACGATGCAACGGCATCGGCGAATAGCTCGAAGAAGAGAAAGGCCGTCGCACCGCAGGACGGCGCCGCAGGCGATCGAAAAAAAGGCGGGACGCGCGAAGAAGATCGCCCTGGTTCAAACGATCAGCAGGCGAAGGCCAAGAAGAAACAGGTACCGCCGAAGCCGGAAAAGAATCGGGCAGCAGCGGGGCAGCCGAAACCCAAGCCGGCCGCGCCCAAGGTTCGACTTCCCATACGGCGCGTGCAGGTGGTTGTGGGCGCCGCGGGCGGACTGGGCGGCACGAACGACAGCAGTCTTGACCAGGCGGCCATGTTTCGCATCGAGCGGCAGTCGATGCAGTGGCTTCGCAGCGCGCAATCGCTATTGGCCGAAGAGCGCTACGCCGAGGCAATTCGTTTCTTAGGGCGGATTCTCGAATCGGAACAAGACTACTTCTACCAGCCCGACCGTTCGCAAGAGGTGTATCGCAGCCTTAAGAACGAAGCGCAACGGCTCATTGGGCAAATGCCCCGCGAAGGCCGGGAGAGCTACGATCTGCAATACGGTGCGTTGGCTGCCCGCATGCTGCAAGAAGCCGTGGCTGCCGGCGATCGTTCAGCCGTGGCCGATGTGGCGCGTCGCTTCTTCCACACGGCGGCCGGTTACGAAGCGACGTATTTGCTGGGTGCCGATTATTTGCGGCACGACCGGCCGATGGCGGCGGCGCTTTGTTTCGAGCGGCTGCGTCGCTCGCCGGATGGGGGCGAACGCTTCGAGCCGGCGCTATCGGTTCAGTTGGCCGTTTGCTGGCTACGGGCCGGGGCAGACGAACAGGCCGAACACGTGCTGACCGAACTGCGCGCCACGCATCCTGACGCCAGACTGCGGATCGCCGGTCGAGACGTATCGCTGTTTGACGACGATGCCGAAGCGCTGGCCTGGCTGCACCGTGTGGCCGATATGCGGATTGGCTCGCCACGCGACGTGTCGGAACGCTGGAGCATGTTTGGCGGAGGACCAAGCCGCAACCGATCGAGCCAGGGTGGCTCGCCGCTGCTGGAAATGCACTGGCGCGTGCCGACGACCACCGATCCGGTGGTTGAGAAATGGCTCGAAAAAATGGAAAGCACGTACTTGGATCGCCGGGCAGTGGTGATTCCGGCCGTTACGCCGCTGGTGATCGACGACACGGTGTTGATGCGCAGTACGCGAAACTTGCTGGCCGTCGATTTTCGCTCGGGCAAACGCTTGTGGGAGGTGCCGGTTGATACCGAGGAGGACCAATGGCGAGCGTCGACGACGATGGCCGGAGGCAGCTACGCGTCGTCGTTGATTTCGTGGCTCGATGCCCGAGTGTGGCGCGACGCGACCTACGGCACGCTCAGTAGCGATGGGGAACTGGTGTTCGCCATCGAAGACCTGCCGGTGGGGTTGGGGGTGCCGGGGCAACCGCGAACCGTGTTTTTGCCCAACGGCACGCGCCGTATCACGCGCACGGGCCCGGCCGATTACAACCGTTTGGCGGCCTATGAAATCCGCACCGGTAAACTGCGATGGGAACTAGGCGGCCCGCGCAACGAGCAACCGCTGGACGAGGCGGGCACGTTTTTTCTCGGCGCGCCGCTGCCGCTGGACGGCGCGCTTTATGTGTTGGGCGATCAGGGTGGTGAGATCCGTTTGATCGTGCTCGACGCAAAAACCGGACGCGTGCAGTGGTCGCAGCAACTGGCCGTTGTCGAACGCACGACGTTGCAGGAAAATTTCCGCCGCCGGGCGGGCGTGGCCCCGTCGTATGCCGATGGGGTGGTGGTGTGTCCCACGGCTGCCGGGGCGGTGGTGGCCGTCGACCTGACCACACGATCGTTGCTGTGGGGGTATCGCTATGCCACCTCGCGTTCGTTGAATGCGGTGATCGGTCGTCTGGGAGGCGTGTTCTACG
>WGDQ01000302.1 GCA_015493185.1 Planctomycetaceae bacterium | reverse complement strand
TGCGGCAAATCGCAAAATGTGGCAGACCATACGCCCGACCAGTGCTTCCGAGCAGCCGGGTATTCGATGCTCCAGTCGCCGGTGCGCTACCGGCACGCCATCGAAGATGCGGCCGCCGACGTACCACTGGAGGTGGAGTTTTACACGTCGGTGTTTCAGAAGCAAAATCCCGATCAGGCCGATGAGCGAGCCCGCGTGTTTTGGACCTGGCGTTCGGCATCCGAGGGCTGGGAAGCCCCGAAGTGGCCGCTGTTGCACTACGCTGGCACGCCGGCGCTTTACAAGCTTTATCTGCTCAGCCCCGTGGGCAGCGTGCTAACCGATGTGACCACCGATCCGGCGATCGAATTTTGCGACGCGGCCTTGCCCACAATCAATGAGCTATTGGTGCCGGCCGAGCCCGGCACCGCCAAGGCGGACACTGAGGCGGACGAAACGGCCGACACCCCGGAGAAGCCCGAAACGGGCCAAGAAAACCGCCCGAGCGAGCAACCGGCACTGCGGGAAGAAACCCCGGACGAGGGAGACACGCCGTGAGCCGAGGTTTCGGTTCGCAGCCCGGGAGCCTGTTTCTCTCCGCAGGCAGGGCGACGATGTTGGCGCGGCCGGCCTATTGGGCAGCGCTTTGCGGCATGGTGGCGTGGGCCGGCCTGGCCGAGGCGGGGGGCGGACCGCAGAACTTGCTGTTGGTGGTCAACCAACGTAGCTGGGCCTCGAAGACGATCGCCAACCACTACATGGCGTTGCGATCGATTCCGACCTCCAACATCGTGTATCTGGACTGGCCTGACGATGTGATCAAGCAGGTTCCGGTCGATACGTTTCGCAAGCGCATTCTTGGCCCCACGCTGGCGATGATCGAGCGGCGAGGTCTTCAAGACCAGATCGACTACATCGTTTACTCGGCCGACTTTCCTTATGCGGTTGCCTTGCGAAGCGATACTCAGGGGCAGCAGCATCCGAAGTTTGCCACGGGCGTGGGCGCGATCAATGGGCTAACCTATCTGGGTCGGCTCGTCATGCGCAAAGATACGCGCTATCTGAAGATGCGTATCAACAACTACGCCCGCCGCTCGGGCAATGCCACGGGCTGGAAAAGCCACGGTTTTCGTAGCTGGTATGGCTGGTCGGAAGAGGGCGAGCTGCTTGATGCCGGTGGCGAGCACTACTGGCTCTCGATGATGTTGGCCGCCACCACGGGACGCGGCAATTCGGTTGCCGAGGCCATTGCCTGCTTGAAGCGAAGCGTGGCCGCAGACGGCACGCGACCGCAGGGAACGTTCTATTTCGCTTCCAGCAATGATCCGCGATCGAAGGCCCGCGCGCCGGCTTTCGATGCAACCGTGAAAATGTTGCAGGCCTTGGGCGCACGGGGCGAGATCATTCGCGGCACCTTTCCGCGTGGAAGAGACGACATTCTGGGGCTGACGCTCGGCACGCCCAACGTGCCGCTGAAACAATCGGGCAGCACGATTCTGCCGGGCGCGATCTGCGACAATCTGACCAGCTACGGCGGCGCGTTGGAAGAACGAACCAACCAGACCCCACTGACCGATTTTCTGCGATTCGGGGCGGCCGCGGCCAGTGGAACGGTGGTCGAACCGTATCTGATTCCGGCCAAGTTCCCTTTCCCTTTTCTCCACGTACACTACGTGCGGGGCTGCTCGCTGGCCGAATCGTTTTATCAGTCGGTTGCCGGGCCGTACCAGTTGTTGATTGTGGGCGATCCGTTGTGCCGGCCGTGGGCATTTCGCCCGAAAATCAGCGTCGAGGGGGCCGACCTCACGAAGCCGTTGCAGGGCGTCGTAACACTGAAGCCCACGGCCGACTGGTCGGGCCAACGCCAGACGGGGGGATTCGAACTGTTTGTCGACGGGCAGCGTCGCACAAGCTGCAAGCCGGGCGAAACGTTGCGGCTCGATACGCGCTCGCTCGTCGACGGCTATCATGAGCTGCGCGTGGTGGCCACGGAAGACGATCCGGTGGAATCGCAGGGAGAGGTTCGTTTTTCGATCCACACGAACAACTACGGCCGTGAAATTCGCTTCTCGATCGAACCACAGACGCCAACCATTGGCTCGGACGAATCGTTGCGGCTTACGGCCGACGCGCCCGGCGCTGAGCAGATCGCTTTTTTCCAGGCGAGCCGGCTTTTGGGAACCGTGCGCGGCCAGAGCGGCACGCTGACGGTTCGGTGCGAAAAATTGGGGCACGGCCCCGTGCTACTGCGGGCCGTGGGCATTGTGCAAAACGATCCGCGCAAGGTGGTGGTTGCCGATCCCCGTCGCGTCGAAGTGGTGCCCGCCGCACCGCTGAAAAGGCTGGATCGCCCCATCTGGAAAGACTTGGAGCCGGGCTTTCTGGTGCAAAACCGCAAGGGAAAAACCGTGGCCGTCGAACAGTCGCACCAGGAGAATTGGCTCGAAGTTGCCGGCGTGGGCCGTAATGAACCCTATCGCGTGACGGGCTATTTCTTTGTGCCCAAGGCCGAGGTGTATCAGTTTCAGATTCGGCCGTCGGGCCGGGCAATTCTCCGCGTGGACGATCGGCAGATTGCCGACGTGGCCAATCCGGCCAAGTCGTTCGACATCCACTACGTCACGGTGAATCTGGAAGACGGTTTGCACCGTTTCGAAATTCATGGGCAAACCAACGACCGGCCGCGACTTCAAGTGCGCTTTGGCGGGGCCGGTGCGCGACGCATCGGCAAAGCGACTTGCCGTCACGCGCCGCTGTAAGCGCTTTGTGAACAAAAGCGTGAGCGGTCGTACGGCCCACCGTTTGATATGCGCGGTGCCGAAGCGACTGCTCATGCTGTGGCAACCGCTCGCAGGAAAAAGACCGTAAGGCAGGCGGATGGCACGCGTCCTCCGCAGGACGGCAAACCGGCTGAAGAGGGCAGAGCACCCGAAACGGTTGTGCGGCGGCATCGCCTCCACCGCCTTGCCACATTGGGGTGCCGGACGGCTGAGAGGCGCTTCACACCTTACGCTGTTGAACCGTAGGGCTTATGCCTTACGGATTTTTTCGCGACCCGATTTCACGTTCTTCGTGGCGTTGCGCGTGTCGACCACGAGCGGCGCGTGCCGCACGATAAAATCGTAGTCGTACGCGCTGTGGTCGGTCGAGATGAGCACGCAGTCTTGCGAGGCGAGAAATTCGGCATCGAGGGGCGTGCTTTTCAAGTCGGGCACGTCGTAGTGCCGCATTCGCGGCAGCCTTGGGATATGAGGATCGTTGTAGGAAAGGATGGCGCCGCGCTGCTGCAAACGGTCGATGAGCGCGAAAGAAGGGCTTTCGCGCGGATCGTCGACATCTTTTTTGTACGCCACGCCTAGAATGCAAATGCGACTGCCACGGACGGCTTTGCCTTGCTCGTTGAGCGCCTCGATCACACGATCGATGACGTAATCGGGCATCCAGGTGTTGATTTCGCCGGCCAACTCGATGAAGCGGGCCGACAGGCCGTTTTTTCGGGCCAGCCAACTCAGGTAAAAGGGGTCGATCGGTATGCAGTGGCCGCCAAGACCCGGACCGGGATAAAAGGCCTGAAAGCCAAAGGGCTTCGTCTTGGCCGCATCGATCACCTCCCAAACGTCGATGCCCAACCGGTCGAACACCATCTTCAATTCGTTGACCATGCCGATGTTGACCGAGCGGTACGTGTTCTCCAGGATCTTGCAGGCCTCGGCGACCTCGCAGCTCGATACCGGCACGACCTGAACCACGGCATATTTGTAGAGCGAGACGGCCAGCTCGGCGCTGCGCGGATCCATACCGCCGACAACCTTCGGAATGTTGCTGGCGGCAAACTGCGGGTTGCCGGGGTCTTCACGTTCGGGGCTGTAAGCCAGAAAGAAATCTTCGCCGACCTGCAATCCGCTTTGCTGGAGCAGCGGCAGCACCACATCGCGCGTGGTACCGGGATAGGTGGTGCTTTCCAACACGACAAGCTGCCCCGGACGCAGGGCCTTGCCGATGTAGTCGGCTGTCGACTCGACGAAGCTGAGGTCCGGATCGCGTGCATCGGACAGCGGCGTGGGCACGCAGATCAGGATGGCGTCGGGCTCGGAGAGCCGCCCCATATCGGATGTGGCATCGAAGCGGCCGCTTTGCACGCAATCGGCAATCCATTCCGAGGGGATATGACCGATGTAGCTCTTGCCCGCGCGAAGCTGCTGCACTTTGGCGTCGTCGACATCGAAGCCAATGGCCCGGAAACCGGCCGAAATGAACGCACGAATCAGTGGCAGTCCGACATACCCCAGACCGACCACGCCCACGCGGGCCTTCTTTTCCTGAATCTGCTGTTTTAGTTGTTCGAACATAGGGTTGCTTTCTGATAGGTGCCCCTGCCCTGGGCAGCAACGCATAGGGTTGCCGGCGCGGGGAAAAATCGATTGCCGGGCAAGTGAGCCGCGATGGGCATAAATTACTCGATTGGCTCACCGGAGAAAACGTAGCTTGTTGTGTATCTTTCTGCGATGTTCGGTCCGCCGCAATGCCGAGGGTGCCTTGTTCGAGCGAAGAAAGCGGAGCTAGAACGCGAGGAAGCCGGCAGTCCAGCGGTTCAACCAATGCTTGAGAAAGCCCTTTCTGGCTGCGAACGGTCGGAAAACAGGCCGGAGCCCCGCACCGGCCAAAACTCGACAGATCGTCGGATGTGCCCCACCGCGGGTATTGCTTGAGCCGATTTTCTTCTTGGCGGTGCGGCTTTGCCGTGTCTTTGGCCTTGTGCAAAGCCGTTCCCGGAAAAATCTGCCGTGCGGTTGCGCGGCTTGCAACAACACACCGTTGCCCCGCCACTATTTTACGGTTGGCTTTGGCCCCGTATCGGGATGCCCTGGCTGTATGCCACGGCACAAGGGGAACGGCGGAATCGACCGGCAAGATCATGGCCGGCATAGCGCAGGAGCTTCGGTTTTCGCGAAACGACGTGGCCGCCAGCCGCTTGGGACGGCACATGCTTGGTACGGCACATACCAGAGCAACCCAACGACCCGTACGACCTTGGTCGCAGCCTTTCGACGCGATGCTTGAAGCGGCCCTTAAATGCCGTCTATAATTAGACTTTGGAAGATCAACCGGTTGTCTCTGCCGGATAGATTGCGGCTTTTCGGCCGGTGGATTTGGGCCGCGGCCGATGTTTGGGCCGATGAAACGCCAGCCGGCATATGTGCAGGCAGATGAATTCTGCCGCGGTCCTCGTGTGCGGGCAGTGTTTTTTGCTGGGCAGGGCAATGTGCTGAGTGATTTCATTGCCGAGCGATTACGCCCGAGCGATTTGCAAAGTTCGGCGGGGCAGGAGGGTGCTGGGATAGCACCGCGATGCCCGGTTTTCGTGGCATCGAGGAAACAGCAGACCGGGAACGAGTGCAGGAAAACGCCGCTCTTGTTCAGCGTTGTCGGTGCTGGCTTTTACCGCAGTGCAGTGCCAGGCCGCTGACAGCGGACGACGCAGAGGCAGACAGGCATATCGCACATCGCACATATCGCGTCTCCTGCGCATCGGTGCCGTTGGCTCGCCGCCCACAGCAGCACAAAGCGTGCGGTTTGGCTTCCGGACAGAAGGATTCGCGAACAACCGCGGGCCGGCGGGGACACCCGGCCGCTATGCGGCAATGCAGGACGCACTTGCCGCCGCGATGCCGGCGTTGCAGCGCTAGCTCGAGGCTGGGCCAAAAAGGGGCGGGCTGAAAAAGGGAGTGTTGCGTTTGGACAACATGGACGTGGCGATCGGAAAACAGACGATCGCAGGGCAACAGGTGGTGTTGTCGGACTTGCGGCCCACGAGTTGAGTCGCAACCCCTTGTATCGTCGTAACGTAGGGCAACGCACGGCAAGCGGGCCGGTCGGTCTCACCGCCAAGGCGGGCACTGGATTTGCTTCATCAAGTTGGTCCCGCACGTCACGACCGCCACGATCCGGAAGCCCTGCGGGCACTTGATCGCTGCGTGAGGTGCTGCGGTTCGGCTTGCCCGGCATCGGCAGAAGTGAACGGACGCCAAGCGGCCACACACGTATGCTCGGCTGGCCGGTGCTGGTGCCCAGGCAACCCCGATGCTCGCGATCCCCCGCGGCGAATCACCGGAAGCAACCGCAGAAAGCAATTCGTGCGTGGCCGATCACCGCAAAGGCTTGCAAATGGGCGGGGGCTTGCTGTCGGCTGTCGGCCGGCGACTGGCGGGCAAAGGCGGACGGTTGGGCCGAGAACCGGTGGCTGGACCAAACGGCTCGGCAGAAGGAGTGACAAAGCGAACAACTGCGTTGGTGCAGTGCCATTGGTGAGCCATGTGCCGTGCTCGGTCGAGATCGACGAATCGGTGTCAGCCCGATTGGCGGGCAACGGATTCGAGCACGAAGCGATGTGGCACCCACGGGAACGAAGTGCGCGCGGGCAGCGCCGCGATGCATGGTGCCGTGGGGCAACAGCAAAAATGATGGATCGCAGAAACGGCGGAAAACTCGAAGGGCAGCCGAAACGTTCGGCGAAAAACACTTTCGCCAATCATAACGACTTCGCAAATCATAAATGCCTTCGCAAATCATCCTGCACGGTAGTAGCTCATGTTGCACGGCAACGCGTTCTGCCCGGTCGGGCGAAAGCCCGCGGGCGATGCGAGGTTGAATCGTTGGTTTGGTGGTTTTGTTGATTGCCACGCCGAGTGGCGAGGTCACGCTTTTGCAGTTTTGAGAGTGCACCGGCTGCGGCCGTAAAACGATGCCGATACTTCCTCGCGAACCCGACATCTATCCGGACGACTTGCTGGACGCCTGCTGCGCGGAGATGCCCGGTGTGGCGAATGCCGAAGCGGCGGGTGAGACGGCCCGGTGGTGGGCCCTATACACTCTGCCGCGGCGCGAGAAAGACCTGATGCGCCGGCTGCGGGCCCAGCAGATCGCGTTCTATGGCCCGGTGGTTCCCAAATCCACGCGGGCGCCGAGCGGCCGAACGCGGGTTTCGCACGTGCCGCTGTTTACCGGATATGTGTTTTTGTACGGCACGGACGACGAGCGACGGCTGTCGCTGACCACCGGCTGCGTGTCGCGATGCCTCGAAGTGCCCGATCCCGAATTGCTGGTTCGCGATTTGCGCCGCATTCGGCAGTTGATCGAATCGGGCGAGGCCCTCACGCCGGAAAGGCGGTTGGAACCAGGACGCCGCGTGACCGTTCGCGAGGGATCGTTGCAAGGCCTGGAAGGCGTGATCATTAAGCGACACGGCAAATCTCGGCTGCTGGTGGCGGTGGAATTTTTGCAGCAAGGTGCCTCGGTGTTGCTGGAAGATTTGCTGGTTGCGCCTGTTGATTGAAGCTGTGGAATTCAGCGAGAAAAGGCCCCTTCGGCAAGTGGCACCGATCGTGGCCCCGCCAATGAGGGGAGCGGCGGTGGAGCGAACCAATTCTTCATTGTTTCTTGACGACAAGCTGGCACACGATCGCGTACAATAAAGACTCTTTTCCCCATGGCCTTTGTCGCCACCCCTGTTCAGGAGCATGGCGAAGGCTCGCAGAGTCTTTGACGTTGCGTTACGAGGCGGAATCTGAGCAGCCACATCGAGATCTTCTTCTATGAGCGATTCCCCGACGTTGGACGATTTGCCGGCCGTTTTGGGCGGCGCCCCGATTTTCGACGAGCCGGTTTCCATCGTACGCCCGGTGCTGCCGCAGCTTGACGAACTGGCGGACGACTTGGCAGAGATGCTTTCTTCGGGCATGGTGACCAAGGGCAAGCATCTGCGGGCGTTCGAAGAAGCCATGGCCGAGCATCTGGGCGTGCGGCACGCCGTGGCCGTTTCAAGCTGCACGAGCGGTTTGATGCTGGCCTACGACGCGCTGGAGTTGCGCGGCGAGGTGGTGGTGCCGAGCTACACGTTCATGGCCACGGTGAGCTCTCTTGTTCGCAGCGGGCTGAAGCCTGTGTTTGCCGACGTGGATCGTGCGACGACCAACCTTGATCCCCAAGCAGCCCGAGAGGCCATTACGCCGGCGACCTCGGCCATTGTGGCTGTTCACAATTTTGGCGCACCGGCCGAGATCGACGCGCTACGACAACTGGCAAGCGAACACAATCTGCGGCTCATTTTCGACGCCGCGCACGGCTTTGGTTCGCAGTATCAAGGTGTGCCGGTCGGCGGGCAGGCCGATGTGCACGTTTACAGCCTGAGCCCCACCAAGCTGGTAATCGCCGGCGAGGGGGGCATTGTGGCGACGAACGACGACGAGATAGCCGATCGTGTGCGGCGGAATCGAGAATATGGCATGGCACCCGGCTACGACAGCCTTTCGGCCGGCATGAACGCACGAATGAGCGAATTTCAGGCGCTGTTGGGGCGGCGCAGTCTGGCCAGGCTGCCGGCCGCTGTGGCGAGGCGAAACGAGGTTGCCAAACGCTATCGGCAGCGGCTCGGCGAGTTGCCGGGCGTTTGCTTTCAGCAGGTGCGGCCCGGCGATTGCTCTTCGTACAAGGACTTTGCGATCTTTGTCGAGCCCGAGGGGTTTGGCATGAACCGCGACGAGCTGGCACGTGCGTTGGCCGCCGAGGGCGTCGACACGCGGGCTTATTACAACCCGCCGGTTCACCGTCAAACGGCTTACCGCCGCTTCGCCGCGCCCGAGACATCGCTGGCCAATACCGATTGGCTTTGCCAGCGCGTACTTTGCCTGCCCATTTATTCCGACATGGAAGATGAGCGGGTCGATGGGGTGTGCCAGGCCATTGGGCGCATCCAGCGGCATGCCTCGCAGGTGGCCTCGGCCCTTCGGGCAGAGTCGGGGGCAGCAGAACGTGGTTAACCGCTCGCGAACCGGGCGGGGTGCCGCACAATGGCCCCTTCGACTACCGCAACAAGCAGGAGGCACGACAAACGTTCAAGCATTGCCTGAGCGACGACTGGCGCGCGACGGAGATGCGGCTGAGACGCGCTGGACGTGCAAACCGATTTGCGGCTGAGGTGCGAATCGGCAAGTTGATTTGCGATTGCCTTGCGAATTGAGAAACTGAAAAACACCTTGGCAAACGCACGAAGAACGCAACGCGGCGTGATCTGGACCTAGAGAAAAAGGAACCAACGACAGTGGCACCACGAGGATCCAGCCGGACGCTGACACCGGGACAAATCGCCAGAATGATCGCCGATGCGATCATGATTCAATTCGCGCTGCTCTCGGCGATCGCCGTGCGGTTTCTGTGGTTCGTGGCCTTCGAACGCGTTCCGCTGAATGTGGACGTGGGCGCGCAACTGCGCCACGACCTGACGACCTATCTGGAAAGTGCGTGGCCGCTGACGATCATCTGCCTGTCGGTTTTTTACTTGAGCGGCTTCTACACATACGGGCGGGCCTATCAGGGCAAGTACAAGGCCCTGATCGTGTTTCAGGCGGTCACGCAAAGCTATTTGATCTTCGCCTTCCTTTCGTATTTTGGCCGCGGATCGCTGAGCATTTCGCGTACGGCCCTGGTGCTGGCCTGGCTGTTCAGCGTGGCATTGCTCGTGGCCAGCCGGCTGTGGTCGCAACTCTGGCACCGCATGGTGCATCGCGAGCGCGAAGCGCTTCGCGTGCAACCAAGCGGCGAGGGGCGCCATGTGCTGGTGATCGGGGGCGCGGGCTATATCGGTTCGGCATTGCTGCCCAAGCTGCTGGATCGCGGGTATCACGTTCGGGTGCTGGACCTGCTGGTTTATGGCACCGATCCCATCGCACACGTGATCGACCACCCCAATCTGGAAGTGGTGCAGGGCGATTTTCGGCATGTGGACAAGGTGGTGGAGTCGATGCACGGCATCGACTCGGTGGTGCACTTGGGCGCCATTGTGGGCGACCCGGCTTGCGATCTGAACGAAGATCTCACGGTCGAGGTGAACCTGACCGCCACGCGGATGATTGCCCAGGTGGCCAAAGGTTGGGGAGCGAAGCGGTTCGTATTCGCCAGCACTTGTTCGGTTTACGGTGCTGGCGACGAGGTGCTCGACGAACGATCGCAATTGAATCCCGTTTCGCTCTACGGCCGAACGAAGCTCGTGGCCGAGAAGGTGTTGCGACGTCTGGCGGACGATACGTTTTCGCCAACCATCGTGCGCTTCGCCACGATTTATGGCTTGTCGGGACGCACGCGATTCGATCTGGTGGTGAATCTTCTGGCGGCCAAGGCGAAAACCGAGGGCAAAATCACGGTGTTCGGTGGTGAGCAGTGGCGGCCCTTTGTTCACGTGGACGATGCGGCCCATGCGGTACAGATGATTCTTGACGCACCGCGCGAAGTGGTGGGCAATCAGGTGTTCAACGTCGGGTCGGACGAGCAAAACTACAAGATTCGCGAGATCGGCGAGCTCGTCTCGCAGTATGTGCCCACGGCCGAACTGATCGTGAGCGACGAGGCCACAGACTTGCGCAATTATCGGGTGAGCTTCGCCAAGATTCGCCATGTGCTCGATTTTCATCCGCAGTGGACGGTAGAGCAGGGCATTCAGCAAGTGCTCGAAGCCATTGCCAGCGGTCAGGTAAAAGACTACCGCGATGCGATATACAGCAACGTCAAGTTTCTGCGCGAGGCAGCCGGCGATCGTCTGACGCCAACCAAAGACGATCTCGTAAAAGAGCTGGCACTCGAATCGGCCCGACACACGACCGGCTGAACGAACCCCGCTTGAGACGGCATCTATCGAGCCCCGAGATGCCGGAGGGGGCGGATGTTTTGAGTTTCGCGACCTTCTTTCTCTCCGCGCGTCGATGACGTAAAAGGTTTGATGGCCATCGCCCAAGTCATGGACCGCTTGAGAGGAAGCTCTCTAAAAGCCGTCTTCTTTCGCGGCGCGGCGGGTTCGCTCGTCGTGCAGGTGGCCGGCACGGCGATCGGCTTCGTCGTGCAGGTTTGCCTGGCTCGCTGGTTGGGACGCGATGCGTTCGGCGATTACGTGATTGCCACCGCATGGCTGAGCGTGCTGGTGCTGGTGGGAAAATCGGGGATGGATACCGCGGCGCTGCGCTTCGTGGCGGCGTAC
>WGDQ01000301.1 GCA_015493185.1 Planctomycetaceae bacterium | reverse complement strand
CCTGAAAACCGAAGCACGCCTCGAGGGCGATCATTATGTGGTCAACGGCGAGAAGCTGTTCATCACCAACGTCGTGCCGGGCCGCACAATCGGGTTGGTATGCCTGATCGATGGCAAACCGGCTGTGCTCATTGCCGATTTGCCCAACGAAGAAAACGAGAACTTCCAACTCGTCAAGTACGGCCTGTACGCCATTCGCGGCGCGTACAACCGCGGCATCATTTTCAAAGACTTCCGCGTGCCGGCCGAAAACCTGCTCGACCCAGGTCGTGGCGACGGCCTGACCATCGCCTATCACGGGTTGAATCTGGGGCGCGTGTCGCTGTGTGCCAATGCCTCGGGCATGATGCGGGTGATGCTGGCCAGCATGATCCCCTGGGCCAAGTTCCGCAAAACGTACGGGCATCCCATTGCCACACGCGAGTTGGTGCAGCGGCGACTCGCCATGACCGCCGGCCTGATCACCGCCTGCGATGCGTTGGTCGAATGGTGCGGCAACCTGCTCGACGAAGGCTACCGGGGCGAGATGGAGTGCATCGTCGCCAAAATCTTCGGCAGCGAAGCGCAAAAGGAAGCTTCGATCGAGTACCTGATGAAAACGCACGGGGGTCGTTCGTTCCTGGAAGGCCACCTGTTCGGCGATAATGTGCATGAGTTCCTCGCCCCCTGCATTTACGAGGGCGAAGGCGAAATGCTGGGCATGGCCTTCTTCAAGTCGCTGGTCAAGGAGCACGGCAAGCAGTTCTTCGAACCGATCGGCATGGCTCTGATGGCGGCCGGCATTCGCCAGCCCAATATGGCCAATCCAGCCCATCTGTGGGCACTGCGCAAGCCGTTTGCCGCATATGCCAAGTGGCTGGTCGCCCAAAAAATGCGACACATTCCCAAGCCGAATCTGCCGCCCATGTCGCCGAAGCTGCGGGCCCACGCCGAATATGCGGCCGACTTCCTGCAACGCTCGCCGCTGGACATCAGCAACACGATGAGCAAGCATCAACTCACGCTGCCCGATCGGCAGTGCCGCATGTCGGAACTGTCGCAGCGTGTGCAGTACGCCATCGTCATTCTCTGCACCGCGCTATACGCTTCGCGGCAGAACGACGAGCTGATCGAGCAAGCCGGCGACGTGATTTGCCAGGAACTGACGCGCCGCTTGACGGGCCGTCGGCCATCGGACGCTTACTTCCGAAGTGCCACGAAGCTGGGTGCGGCCATTGCCGAGGGTGGCTTCAAGGCCATTGCCGGCGTTGAACCCGAGGAAATCTTGATGAAGTATTGAGGTTTCTTCCGAACCGAAACAATGCCGCCTTTCGCGGCCGAAGCGAATGGTTGCTGATTTCGCTTCCTCTGCCGTGCGAGTGCAAGTGCGTTTTCTCGATTCAGGCGGCGGCCGTGACGCGACGCGGCCGCCGCCGTTTTTCGCCTTGGCCACCAGGGCGGTGTTGTAGGCTCGGTTCGGCGCTCCCGGCGGTGTGGGCCGATTCGATCAAGTGGACCACGGGGTGGGCAGGGGCGATGCTTTCGCCAAGATGGGTGCGTGTGGCGGTCGTCCACGCTTTTCGGTTTTTCGAAGGAAAACGGTTGCATGAAGATTCTTGCCACGATCAAGCGAACTCCGCAACGAGATACCCGCATGAAGCTCACGGCCGATGGTGAGCTGATTACCGATCAGGTGCAATACGAGGTGAACCCCTTCGACGAGTTGGCCGTCGAAGAAGCGCTTCGCATTCGCGACAAGGTAGGCGGTGAGGTCGTTGCCTTGTCGGTCGGTTCGGCCGCCGCCTCCGAGCAGCTTCAGACCGCGCTGGCCATGGGTGCCGATCGGGCATTGCGTGTCGAATTCGAGAATGGGCTCGACCCATTGCAGATCGCCACGGCGTTGGCCGACGCGATTCGTCGCGAGTCGCCCGACCTGGTGCTTTGCGGCAAGCTGGCCATCGACGACGAAAACGGTCAGGTGCCGTTGATGGTGGCCGAACTGCTCGATTGGCCTCACGCCTCGTTCGCCTCGAAAGTCGAGTTGGACGCAGATGCCAAAAAAGCACAGGTCACTTGCGAAGTGGACGGGGGTTTGGAGGTCGTCGAGATCGAACTTCCTGGCGTAATCACCACCGACTTGCGCTTGAACGAGCCCCGCTACGCATCGCTGCCCGGCATCTTACGCGCCAAAAAGAAACCCTCTGATGTGATCGCCGGCAGCGAAATCGCCGACATGCCCGAGCCGGCCCTTCGAGTGACCGGCTATCGTCAGTTGCCACCGCGCGAGCAGGGTGAAATTGTCGAGTCGGCCGAGGAACTGGCCGAAAAGTTGATTGCCAAAAACCTCGTTTAGCCGACGGTGTCGAAGCATCACCGGCCGAAGGCCGAAAGCAATCGGCGAGAAGAAAAACAGAATAAGAAAACGAAGACTTTAGGCGAGGAACGTCATGGCTGATTGTCTGGTCGTACTGGTTCCTGGAGCAGAGCAACCCTCGCGCAGCGAGCTGGCCGCCGTGGGTTTCGGTCGTCAGGTAGCCGAGCAACTCGGTGGGCATTGCGACGTGCTATTGCTGGGCCCACAAGCCTCGGCGTGTGGGCAGGCCGTGGCCGCCTATGGCATTGGCAAGGCGCTGGTGGCCGACCATCCCGATTTGGCGCAGCCCACCGGCGAGGCCCTGGCGGCTGCCATCGCCCACGTTGCATCAGCGGCCGATTATCGCCTGATCGCTGCGTCGGCCACGACGATTGCTCGCGACTGTTTTCCACGGGCGGCCGCTCGGCTCAAAGCTCCCATGGCGTCGGACGTGGTCGAAATCGGCCAGTGCTCAGCTGATGTGCTGCGGTTCACCAAACCCTGCTTCTCGGGCAATTTGTTGGAGGAGCTCGAACTGCACGGTTCCACAGCGCTGGCGACCTGCCGTGCATCGGCCTTCGAACCGCCGGCGGCCAGCGATGCATCGGCCGACGTGCAAACGATCCAACTGCCCGAAAAGCTGGCCCATCCGCGCAAGCGTTTTGTCGAGGCGAAGCGGACGCCGCTCGAGCGGCCCGAACTGACCGAGGCCGACGTGGTGGTTTCTGGCGGACGGGGCACCAAAGGCGATTTTACTCCGTTGGAAGAACTGGCCGACGTGCTGGGGGCAGCCATCGGCGCCAGCCGCGCGGTGGTCGATGCCGGCTGGTTGCCCAACGATTTTCAGGTAGGGCAAACCGGTAAAGTCGTCGCTCCCAAGCTCTACATTGCCTGTGGCATCAGCGGGGCCATCCAACACCTGGCCGGCATGCGCAACTCGAAAGTGATTGTGGCCATCAACAAAGATCCCAACGCGCCGATTTTCGAAGTGGCCGACTACGGATTGGTTGCCGATTTGTTCGACGCGGTGCCGAAGCTCACGGCGGCATTTCGCGCGGCGCGACAGGAGCAGGGCGCGGCATCGTAGCAGCGGTGCTCTCCATGCGTCCGCCCAGAAGTCGGCAATCGGGCCCTCAGGCAGTGCGCCGCGATCGCATACCCGTTTGGTCCACAATCGGGCTGCCTGCGGGCGGTTGCTGAACGGTGTTCGCGCGCCGCGCGCTCTCAGGCGGCGCACGCAACCATGCTTGCTGCCTGAGATGGCTCGATTGTCCTGCATCTGGCAGCGATATCTTGTTTTCTGACCGCTCACACCGGCTGGTTGTCCGGCGTGCCTCGCGCGGCACCGCCCTTTGTCCGAATCAGGCCAGCTTTTCTGCCCTAGTGCCGCTGAGAGAGGCCGCTGAACGGGGCTCCGTGCGACAAAAAGCCGCTAGCAAAAGGGTGGCTTCTTGCTTTTGTCGCCAAACACGGACAGCTAGAATCGAAAGAATCGGTTATTAGCCTTTGTAAGCGGCATTGTCGAACCGGTTCTCGTGCAAGCATCTGCGCCGGCATGTTCGAACAAGGCGCATTTGCCGCACGGGCGAGCGTTGTTCGCCTGCATCCGCCGGCGTTCCGAGACCAGACCGGTTGGGGTGAACGGCGATTCGTTTTGGCCGCGGTCGGGTGCCATGCGAGCGGTCGAAGGCGTTCGCTCCCGCTTACGATGTCGGCGAACGATTGCTCCGCGAGGCCGTGGGCGGGCCGAGTTGCCGACCGATGGGCATCGGCCTGACCGATTATATGGCAATGGTTGTTTTTCCGATTGGCGAAGCGTGATGCGGCACAACGTATCCAACTTGCTGAGGTCGATCGTTTGCTTGGCGGTGGCCGTCGGCCCCTGCCCATCGCTGGCCGCGGACCCCGATGCGTCCACGCGGTCGGTGGCAGCCGATTCGCCGCTGGGGAAACGCATCGACGATTTCGAGTTGCGCGACTTTCACGGCGCGAAGCATCGACTCTCGGACTATCGCGACGCACCGATCGTGGTGGTCGTTTTCCTCGGCACCGAGTGTCCGCTGGCCCGGTTGTATTCGCCACGGCTGGTTGCGTTGGAAAAAGAGTACGCGCCGCGGGGCGTGCAGTTTCTGGCCATCAATTCCAATCGGCAGGACTCGGTGACCGAACTGACGCACTTCGCCCGGACGTTTGGCATCACGTTTCCGCTGCTGAAAGATCCGGGCAACGTCGTGGCCGACCGCTTCGGCGCGCAGCGCACGCCCGAGGCCTTTGTGCTTGATGTCCAGCGGGTTGTCCGCTATTGGGGTCGTATCGACGACCAGTATGGCTTGCAAGGTGTGATGGGCTACCAGCGGCCGAAAGCCACGCGTCGCGATTTGGCGGAAGCCCTCGATGATTTGCTGGCCGGCCGTCAGGTGCGGCGTCCGCTGACGCGGGCCCCGGGCTGCTTGATCGGCCGGGTTCGCCAGATCGAGCCTCACGGCGACATCACCTGGTGCAATCAGATTTCGCGGCTGTTTCAAAAGCATTGCCAGTCGTGCCATCGGCCGGGCGAAATCGCGCCCTTCCCGCTGCTGACATACGAAGATGTTCAGGGCTGGGAACCAATGATCCGCGAGGTGGTCGAGCAGCAGCGCATGCCGCCTTGGGGTGCCGGCGGCGAGTTTGGCCACTTTCTCAACGATCCTCGCCTCTCGGCCGAGGAAAAGCAGCTTCTTTTCGATTGGATCGACAACGGCTCGCCAGAGGGCGACCCGGCTGATTTGCCGCCGCCGCGCACGTTTCCCGAAGGTTGGAACCTGCCGCGAGAGCCCGACCAGGTCATCTATATGGACGATAAGCCGTTCACGGTGCCGGCCGAGGGCATCGTCGAATATCAATGGTTCTACGTCGATCCGGGTTGGACCGAAGGAAAATGGGTGGCCGCAGCCGAATGTCGTCCGGGCAATCGCGCGGTTGTCCATCATGTCACGGTGTATTACAAGCCGCCCGGTGGAAGTTGGGACTTGCGGCTGGGCGACAAGATCAACCTGCTCTGTGGCTATGCGCCGGGCAAAACACCAGTGGCCAGCCAGTATGAGGAAGCCTGTTTCTACCTGCCGGCCGGCACGCAGTTGGCCTTCGAAATGCACTACACACCGGTTGGCTCGGTGCAGCAAGATCGCAGTTGCATCGGGCTCGTATTCGCCGATCCAGAAAAAGTGAAACGACGCGTTACTTGCGTGATGATTGCCAACACCGAGTTCGCCATTCCGCCGCATGCGGCCAATCATCGGGTCGAAGCATCGTACACGCTGCCCGAAGAGTCGCTGCTTTATTGCATGAGCCCGCACATGCATTTGCGGGGCAAAGCGTTCCGCTTCGAGGCGTATTATCCCAGCGGCGACCACGAGATTCTGCTCGACGTGCCGCAGTTCGATTTCAACTGGCAGAACAACTACCTGCTGCGCAAACCGTTGCTTTTGCCACGAGGCACGATCGTGCGGTGCGTGGCGCACTTCGACAATTCAGAAGACAACCTGGCAAACCCCAATCCCGAGGCCACCGTGCGATGGGGCGACCAGACGTGGGAAGAAATGATGATCGGCACGTTGGTGCTCGCGCCGACCGATCCGGCTGCGTTTGCGGAAACTCGGCCGTTTTGGCGGCGCTGGACATGGCTTTCGTTGGCCTTGGGGGCGCTGTTCGTCGGTGCGGTTTTGGTTCGCAGGCGGACGGCCCGGCGCTCGGCCGCCATTGCTGCCAGATCGCCGCACCACGTTTCATAGGGCCGCGCGTGGGAAAAGTGTGGGGAAAAGGAGCCTCTATTCGATGTCCGCACGCACCGAGCCGCGGCATCCGACCCATAGATGCTGAAAAAACAATACGTCATCGCGCAGACCGAAAAAAGACGTCACAGCAAGGGCGAGCGGACGACAACCGGACAAACAAAGACGGGCTTTTTCCCAAGCACTGGTAATCGAGCGCCTCGTGCGGATGCACCACAGCGACGTACGGCTATGGCTCCCGGCGCCCTGCCGAGTAACCCGGCGCCCTGCCGAACAAAGAGTGTGGCCGTGGTAGTAGGTGTCTTCAAAATCGCTTCCAGGCACGAGATGGTGAGTAGACGATCGTATCAAGGAGGCATGGAGGGCGAAGCAGGCGAATCGTCCGTGGACTGGCTGGTGCAGACCGACGACCGGACGGTCGGCTCGCTCGCGATCGAAGCCGGAATTGGATTTTGAGAGACACCATTCTTAGCCCAGCAGGCAGCAGTTCACCCGCAACGCGACTGACAACGAACGTGGCGACCTGAATGCGTGCACTATCGTTTTCTCGAATAACGACAGCGTGCCCTTGGCCGCGGTGGCGGGCTGCCGGGGTCGTTGCGTTGCTGGCCCCGATGCTGGTGCTTTCGGCCGGCCGCGGCGCTCGGGCCGAATCGGCGATCGGCCGCACGATCGGGCCCTTCGAACTGCGCGATTACCACGGCAAACTGCACCGTTTGGACGACTACAAGCAACCGCTG
>WGDQ01000300.1 GCA_015493185.1 Planctomycetaceae bacterium | reverse complement strand
AAGAGGGTGCGTCAGATAACAGCGTAGCGAAGCGGCGGGTTTTCTTCTTTTTCGACTTCGTCGAGATTGGTAACGGCCAGTTCGCCGAGCTGATAAAGATACTCGACGTGTGCTCCTACTTCTTCAAGGGCCATAAGCACGGTGAACTGCTTGACGTTGGGATACATGATTTTTGTGATCTGGCGGATCGTGGGAGGACCATCGTGCCCACGAATGGCGTCTCGAACCCGTTCGAGTTTTCGCATGTGGCTCTGGCGAATCTGCTCGATTCGCTGATAGACATTTTCGATCGGCAGTTCGTGGCCGCCCAAAGCCAAGTCGAAACCCCCGTGATGGGCCACCTTGTCGAGAGATTCGAGATAGTGCCCCAGTCCGGTATAGGCAGTGATGCTCTCGGGGGCCTGATGCGGTGTGGTGCGCTGAAGAATGTGATCGGCGCTGAGCAGCACATCGCCCAGCATGATGCACACCTGACCCGGACAGTGGCCGGGTGTGTGAATGAATCGCATCCCGTCAAGTTCTTGGCCATCGTTAAGCGTGAAATCGACCGGCACGGAACGGACATGCCGTTTCGAGAATCCATACATGGCGATCAGCTCGTCTTGGAGCTGCGGTTCGACGCCGGCCCATTGAAGGAAAACTCGCAGCGCTTTGGTTGCGACGACAACCCGTTCTTCGTAGGCAACGAGCACCCGACGGTCGAGAGCGTGAATGCCGACTTGCGCACGAGTTTTTTCGGCCAGTACCGGCAGGCCGCCGAAGTGATCGATATGGCCGTGCGTGACAATGATGCGCTCGATTTGCTCCAAGCCGATGGGTTCGCCGAATGCGTCATGCACGGCTTCAAGCCCTGCCAGCACATGCGAAGTGCAATTGCCGTAGCCGCTGCCGGTGTCGATCAGCGTGGGTGGCCCAGCCTCGAGCACCAGGTAGACGAAGGCAACGAATTGCGGAAATGCCTCGCAAGGGATTCGATAAATTTTGGCGCCTGAGCTGGAAATGAATCGCTCAACCGGCGGTAGCTCAACCTGGCTCATCCTGCATGACGGTAGAGTGAGAGGGACAGGACTCAACAGCACAACGGGCGTGAAGTGCCGAAAACAGGCCATCGCGAAAACAATCGCCTTTTTCCAGCGGCATGTCCCGTTGTACTGCCTCGCCGGACGTCCAACAACCGCAGCGGCGTCCTGTGCTCAGCTTCTCGCGGAGCTTTTCCTGGGTTGGGGGCTATTTCGGCTCAGCAGCGCCGACGGGGCGATGTGGGACGCCGTCCGCTGTTATTCCGGTAGGTGCGACGTCTTGCTAGCTAAAAAAGCCGGGGCGGGTGAGGGGTGGCGCGTTTTACACTTTTGGCGCGATTGCGCGCATGCCGAACCACAGAGGGAGGCGATCGGTTACAGAAAGACAGTCGCCCGGCCGTTGTTGGCGGTGCCAAAAGAAAAGTGTTCAGCGGCGTATTAGGCGTATTAAGAGAACAGCTCGGAAATAACCTGGCCGCCGTCGACGATCGGAATGGGGCGACCGATGGGGCTGAGATACTCGTAGTCGGAGTCGATCTTGAGGCTTGTGCAAATCGAGCGGAAAAAGTCGGCCACTGTGACCGGCCGATCGACAATTTCGGTGCCGGCGTTGTTCGTTTCGCCAATCACCTGGCCTCCACGCACCCCTCCGCCGGCCAAAGCGACGTTGAAAGCCCTTGGAAAGTGGTCGCGACCCCCGCGTCCGTTGATGCGCGGTGTGCGGCCGAACTCGCCCATCCAGACGACCAGCGTGCGATCAAGCATTCCGCGCTGGTGAAGATCGGCGATCAGTTGTGCCGTGGGGCCGTCGACCTGATCGGCCAGCTCTTGCGTGCGAGAAAAATTATCGGCATGCGTGTCCCAATTGCCGGCGGCCACTTCCACGAAGGTGACGCCCGTTTCGACCAGACGCCGTGCGAGCAAGCAGCCTGCCGCAAAATCGCCTTCGCCATAGGCCTCACGCACGGAAGCCGGTTCTTGTTCCAAATCGAACACTTTCATCTGCGGGCTGAGAATCATTCGTGAAGCGTTTTTGTAAAGTTTTTGATGCTCCGCTGATTCGGGAGTGCCGTGGTGGGCTTCAAGTCGCGAGAGCAGGCCCAATCTTCGGCGGTAACGCTGGACACTGGTGGTGGGCTTGGCGTTTTTTGGCAGTGCGCCGGCCCGCTCGATGAGAAACGGATCGAATTCCACGCCGAGGAAGCCGCCGCTGCCGCAATTGCGGAAGCGCGAGCCGATGCGCACAAAAGCCGGTAGCTCGCAACTGGCATTGGCGATTTTCTCGGCTGCCACGGAGCCCAATGCGGCGTACTTGACAGTGGGGGACGGGACGTAGCCGGTATGCATCAGGAATGATGCCCGCTGGTGATTTCCCTCGGAGGTGGTCAGCGAGCGGATGATGGCCACGTGTTCCATCTGCTGAGCCAGTTTGGGAAAGCGGTCGGCGATGTGGATGCCGGAAACCGATGTGGGGATGGCCCGTGTTTCACCGCCATTCTCGTGATTTGGTTTCGGCGAGAAAGTTTCAAACTGGCTGGGGCCCCCTTGCATCCAAAGCAAAATGCACGCCATGCCCTGGCGACGCAGCTCATCGGCCTGCAATGTGAGCAAATCCGTCCAGCTCAACAGGCCCGCCGATGCGCCAGCCAGCGAAATGCCTTTGATGAAGTCGCGCCGATGAACAGCGCGGCAACCTTGAATCGTAACGTCGATCTGATGCTTCAACGAAAGCGACATGGCTTGGCTTCTTTCGCAAAGTAGATGAACGGAGAATAGTTGTTTGGGGGAACCGAAAGCTCTTCAGGCCCGAGTGAATACATTTTCAAAAGCGGCGTGGCCCCGGCAGGCCCTTGCTGGAGAGCGGCGGTTATTCGCGGTGCAGGAATTCTGTCGAGTTGATGAGGGCCCATAGTAGATCTTCAAAAGCCTCGCGACGGTTGCCCACTTCGGCGACGTATTCTCGCGAGGTTCGTAATTCCGCCTCGCTTGGCTCTCGAGCCAGGACGCGAAGGTACAGCTCGGTGGTTACCTGCGCATCATCGTCGGTGCTCGCCAGAAGCTTGCCGAGCATCGAACGCCGAGTGGCCCTCAGGTTCTTTTCGATCACCGAAGTATTCATCAGCGCCAGGGCTTGTGGAATGGAGCCTGTGATTTCGTCGCGGGGAGTGCTGGGGTCGAAGCCAAAAATTTGGGCGAATTGGCCACGGGGGGTGCGTGCCAATGTGCGAGGGGCTGGCACTGGTCGTCCGCTGCGAGTGGTCGACTGCTCATCGATGTCCAACGCCGCCGTGAGGGCATTGAACAGTTGATCGGCCCGAAGTCGCTGCGTACAGCAGGCTGCAAACGGTGTCGAATCAGCGGCAACGTGCGAACGGCTTTGCCGCTGATAGGCCTTTGTGGCCGTAATGGTGCGGAACAGCCACTTGACGTCGTAGTCATGCGAGACGAACTGCGAAGCCAGCAGTTGACAGGTTTGCGGTGCTACTGGTTCACGATCGGGGCCGACATCGTCTATCGGATTGTAGAATCCCTCGCCAACGAGCTCGGCCCAAATGCGATTGACGAACGCTGTGGCGAACCAGGGATTGTCGGGCGAGGTGATCCACTCGGCTAACTGTTGGCGGCGTTCGAGATCGCTGACACCGAAGTCGAGTTGCTGACCGGTGAGGAAGAATTTCGGCTTCATCGGTGTGCCAGGCTTGCTGGCATCGTCGGGGTCGGGCATGCGATGTTCGAGCGCTTGGAGCCGTCGCCGGCGCGGGCCGCCTCGGGCTCGATCGAGCGAGACGAGTTCGAAGCCGCGGGTTCGCCCTTCGACACGCACCGGACGAACGCGAATCCGGGGAAAGAACGCGGCCAGACTGTGGAACTGTTCGCGTTTCCAGCGATCGGTTTTGTGATCGTGGCACTGGGCACACTGGATCTGAA
>WGDQ01000299.1 GCA_015493185.1 Planctomycetaceae bacterium | reverse complement strand
TTTCAAATGCATGCGACATGCCACCGGCTCGCGCGTTCGATGGTCGATGACCTCGAGTTCCAGCACGCCCCCGCTGGCGCAAACCAGTCCCGGGGCAACGCCGCGGGACAGGATGGCGACTGTCGCTGCCAAAATCCAACGCCATATGTCCCTGCTCAGCGGGGAAAAGGGGCTCTTCGCCGCCGGGGGTGGTGCGGCGGGCGGGGCGAAAAGTGGCGTTATCATCGTGACAAGTTTTCGCAAAGTTGGTGGTGCAGAGGCCCGAATCGATACGACCGGCCTTTCTCAACTGTAGCACGGACAGATAAGATGCTCATGGCACGCGAGATGCAGGAGGTTTCCGACGGCGGAATCGAGCCGTTCCTGACAGTGGGACGGTGGCCGGCTGTGGTCCGGTTGCCGTCGCCTCTCGGGGGTGCCCTGGGGGAACCGGCGCAGTGTCGGTGCCGACATCGGCCGACCTTGTGATGCCGATGGGCGTGCTCGACTCGCGGGCAAGGCATTCGGCCCTCGCCGACGTTTTGAGGAGATGTGAGGGCCATCGGAGTTGGCGGCACGCTGTTCGTGCCCCCTTGGTCGCGAGCAAGCGGCCCCTTTTGGGTAGCAAAACGAACGACACGCCACGGGCGAAGCCCCATGGCCTCGCTTGATGGGGTGAGGCCGGCAGCGCTAAAATGGCGATGTTTTGAACAAAAAAACACGTCACATCAAATGATTGGAACAGGATCCAGGATGGCAGAGGATTACTACAAGATTCTCGGCGTCAGCCGGAACGCGTCGCAGGATGAGATCCAGAAGGCGTATCGTAAGCTGGCGCGCAAATACCACCCGGATCTCAACCCCGACGACGAGACAGCCAAGAAAAAATTTCAGGAGGTGCAGAAGGCGTTCGACGTATTGAACGATCCGAGCAAGCGGGAAATGTACGACCGCTACGGAAGTTCGTTCGAGAGTGTCGGGGCCGGCGCCGAAGGGGGTGGCCCTCGAACTTACACTTGGACGAGCGGTGGTGGCGGCGGTGGGTTTGAGGACGTCGATTTTTCGCAGTTCTTCGGTGAGCGTTTTGGCACCGGTGGCGGCCCCAGCGGTGGGTTTGCAGACATCTTCAGCCAATTCACGCGGGCCGGCACTGCCGGCCGCCGGCGAGCCCCGCGTCGGGGGGCCGACCTGCAATACGATTTGCAAGTGCCTTTCCGGACGGCCGTGTTGGGGGGCGAAGTGCATCTGACGGTCGACCGCGATGGCAAAACCGACACGATCGCCGTGCGCATCCCGCCGGGAATCGAAGACGGCCAGAAAATGCGGCTGCGCGGGCAAGGACAGCCGGCGCCAGCAGGCGGCGAACCGGGCGATCTGCTGCTAACAATCCATGTGGCACCGCACCCCTACTACACGCGGCGCGGTAAGAACCTTTACGTCAAACTGCCGGTCCGTGTGTCAGAGGCGATCCTGGGGGCCAAGGTAGATGTGCCCACGCCAAAAGGCACGGTTACGTTGAAAGTGCCGCCCGGCACGTCGAGCGGAGCCCGCTTGCGGATCAAAGGTCACGGTGTTGCCCCAAAGAGCGGGCCTCCCGGCGATCTCTTTGCCGAGGTGCAGATCGTGGTGCCCAAGAAAGTCGATGCCGAGGCACGCGAGCTGATCGAAAAATTCGCTCAATACGAAACCGCGGATCCTCGCCGCGATCTGGTGTGGTAGCTGTTGCGGCACGTGGTGAGCAGAGCGAAACTGGCGGACGAAGGCGGATTGGGCACCGTCGAGATCAGAAGCGTTGCCGATGGGAGTGCCTGTTTTTGCGGTGCGCTGCGGAAGAACAATCGATGCACGACGTACGCGGGCAGAAAAAAGACCAACGGTTCGGTCGTTGGCTTCGCGTTCGCGGGCGTCGTGAATTCCAACGTGTATTCAAGCGGCGACGCGTGGCGAGCGATGGGCTTTTGTCTGTTTACGCGTGTGAGAACTCGCTGCCGTATACGCGGCTGGGTGTTTCGGCTCCGCGACGGATTGGTTCGGCCGTGCGCCGTAACCGGTGGAAACGAATCATTCGCGAGGCATTTCGCCAGAATCGTGACCGGCTGCCCGTGGGGCTCGACATCGTTGTGGTGCCACGGTCGGCGAAGAAACCCACGTTGGCCGAAGTCGAAACGTCGCTGGTGCGACTCGCCTCGCGCGTGGCACGACGCATGAACTCGGAGCACGTGAACTCGGAGCACGGCAAATGAGCCGCCGGAACGTTGTCCGCCGACTGGCAACCGAAACGCTGGTGATGGCGGTCGTCTTCTATCGCCACACGCTGGGGCTGTTTCTCGGTGGGCATTGTCGTTTCGAGCCCAGTTGCAGCCAGTATTTCATCGAGGCGGTTCGCAAATACGGCCCATGGCGAGGAGCGTGCAAAGGCGTTGCCCGCATCGGTCGCTGTCATCCGTGGCATCCGGGTGGATACGATCCGCCGTAGCGGTTCGTCGGCGCACGCCGCGGTTCGAGGTGGCCATTTCATGATGGTCGGACCACAGGCAGCGTGCGTAGACATTCCGGCTCTATATCGTGAGCCGCGAATCCCCCCTGCCGAATCGGGAGGCCGTCGGTTCGCGTCTCGCGTGCGGTCTCGTTCGCCACGGTTTTTCGGGTTCCCGGTTTTGTGGCTGCTTCGTTGCGGGATTGCGCGAGCGCTGCGCGGTTTGGCTGATAGATCGCTTTGCCGCAAGGCAGTGCTGCGTTGCGAAGATGTGGGGTCGCACTGGTTGTTGTGTTCGGGTCGTGTTCTCAATGTACCCGGTGCGTGCGCTGTGGCGTGTTTCTCACAATTGTTTTGCCATTGGTTGGCCATATTTTGTCAAAACGGCTGCCGTGGCAATCTGGGTAAGCGGGCAGTGGCGGGAGTGATCCGCCTGGTCCCACGTTGGCTTTATTTCCAGGCGCAGGTTGTCTCGGTGCGCAAGTTGCCGTGTTTGCCTTTCTTTTGCGGGTGTTTCAAATCGTCTTGACGGGCCATGAACGACGCACTATTTTCCCGCCCCTGGCTCTCCTTCTCCTTTGAAGTCTAAATTTCTATTCGCAGCCGCCGCCCTTGCGCAGGGGTGGGGTCGTTGCCGGTAGGTGCTGCTGTTGTGCCGCCGCTGCCGGTTGACCGACGCCATTCCACCATGCGCCGGCGTGCTGTAAGAAGTGGTGGGCGATCATGCAACGTAGCTGGTTGTGGTGCGTGTGCGGGCTTGCGTTTTGGCTTGGCTGTTCGACGCCGTCGCTGCGATCGCAAAGCCCCGAAAGCGCTGAAGAGCTGGACAATCCCGTGCGCTTGGTGGGCGACTTGGCTGTGCCCTATGGTTTGCACCCCGTGCAGGCCGAGGGAATCGGACTTGTTGTGGGCCTGCCGGGCACGGGCAGCGATCCGCCGCCTTCGCCGCAGCGAGCGGCCCTGCTCGAGGAAATGAAACGGCGCGGCGTCGAAAACCCCAACCACGTGTTGGCGTCGAGCTCGACCGCACTGGTCGTTGTGCGCGGATACCTGCGGGCCGGCATTCAAAAGGGTGATCGTTTCGACGTCGAAGTGCGCATTCCGGCGCACAGCGAAACAACCAGCCTCAGGGGTGGGCGTCTCATAGAGACCCGACTGAAGGAGATGGCCATTGTCGGAGGCCAGCTTTTCGACGGCCATACTCTGGCACTGGCCGAGGGGCCCATCATGGTTGATCCTTCGGCCGAGGCACAAAACGACCGCACGCTGTTGGGACGCGGACGCATTCTCGGCGGAGGCGTTTCGCTCAAGAGCCGCTCGCTGGGGTTGGTGCTCAAGCCGCAGCGGCGCAGCATTGCTTACAGCCAATTGATCGGCACGGTGCTCAACCGCCGTTTTCACACTTTCTCGCACGGTATCAAAAAGGGAGTCGCCACGCCGAAGACCGACGAATTCATCGAACTGGTGGTTCATCCACGCTACAAAGATAACGTGCAACGATACGTGCAAGTCGTACGCTCTGTGCCGCTGCGCGAGTCGTCGGCCGAGCAGATTGCCCGACTCAAACGGCTTGAGCAGCAACTGCTCGATCCTGTTACGTCGTCGACCGCGGCCTTGCGGCTGGAGGCCATTGGCAAAAGCGCAACGGACGTGCTGGTTCGCGGTGTGGAATCGGACGACCCGGAGATTCGCTTCTATTCGGCCGAGGCGCTGGCCTACTTGGACGATTCACGTGCCAGCGAGGCATTGGCCAAGGCGGCACGCGAAGAGCCGGCTTTCCGCGTGTTTGCCCTGACGGCCCTCAGTGCCATGGACGACTTCTCAGCCTACGAGGCGTTGGTTGATTTGCTCAACGCACCCAGTGTGGAAACCCGTTACGGCGCGTTTCGGGCGCTTTGGGCGATGAATGCCCGCGATCCACTCGTTCGAGGCGAGTTTCTGGGCCAGCAATTCCACTACCATGTGCTCGATGTCGCCGGTCCGCCTGTCGTGCACGTCACGCGTAGCCGGCGTCCGGAAGTGGTGTTATTCGGTGCCGGGCAGCGGCTGCGCACTCCGCTGTCAATCGAGGCGGGCAGGCACATCCTGATAACCTCGAACCGCAGTGGTCAGGTGACCGTGAGCCGTTTTGCGGTCGGCCAGCCCGACCAGAAGCGGTTGGTCTCCGATTCGCTGGACGAGGTGATTCGGGCCGTCGTCGATCTGGGCGGAACGTTTCCCGACGTCGTGCAGGCATTGCAAGAAGCGCGCAGCAGCGGGGCGCTGGTTGCGCGGCTTGAAGTGGACGCCCTGCCGCAGGCTGGACGGACCTACGTTCGCGACCGAGACGCCTCCGAGGGCCAATCGGCCGGCGAACGAGACGGGATTGAAAAAATGCCCGTCGGCCCCGTGCCCGAGCTATTTGCCGGTCGATCGCCCCGCCAGTCGGGTTCAGCCGATACGCAACCCAGCAGTCGGGACCAAGAAAACGAGCCCGAAGATGCTCCGGCAGCCGAGCAGATCAAACGGTCGCCCGCGGGCAGCGGCAAACGGGGCCGGACGGCGCGGACTAACCCTGTGAAGGGGTTCTTTGCTAAAATAGTGGGGAGCGATGGATTTTAGCGTGGCGCCGCCACGGTCCGCCGCCGCAAAACCTGGCTGTCCGAATCATCTGAAATGCTTAAGGCGCTTGAACTTGTTGGCTTCAAAAGCTTTGCCGACAAGACGCGATTCGAATTTCCTCCCGGCATCACCACCATTGTCGGCCCCAACGGGTCGGGCAAGTCGAACGTGGTAGATGCCATCAAATGGGTGCTCGGCGAGCAAAGCGTCAAAAGCCTGCGCGGCAAGGAAATGGCGGACGTCATTTTCAACGGTTCCGATGGCCGGGCCCCGCTGAACTGCGCCGAGGCGACCCTCACGTTCGACAACGCCAACGGGCTGCTTCCGATCGACACGCCCGAGGTGCACATCACGCGGCGCGTGTACCGCAGCGGTGAGGGCGAATATCTGATCAATCGTCAGCCCTCGCGGCTTCGCGACATTCGCGACCTGTTTACGGGCACCGGTGCCGCTACCGAAGCGTACAGCGTCATCGAGCAAGGCAAGGTCGATGTGCTGTTGCAGGCGTCGCCCAAAGACCGCCGGGCAATTTTCGAAGAGGCGGCCGGCATCAGCCGCTTCAAGGCCAAGAAGATCGAGGCCCTGCGGCGGCTCGAACGCGTCGATCAAAACCTGTTGCGCTTGGCCGACATTGTCGACGAGGTGGACAATCGCTTGCGCGGTGTTCGCAAGCAGGCGGCCAAGGCCAGGCGGTACAAGCAATACACCGAATCGTTGCAGGCACTGCGAACACAGGTCGGGCTGACCGACTGGCGCCGTCTGGGCAACGAATTGGCCGAAATCCAGCAGCAGATCAGCGGGCTTCAAGAGCAGCGCCGTGACGTGCTGGCATCGATCGAAAGGCTCGAAGCCGAAGCAGAGCAGCTTGAAGAGCAGAGCAAGCAGCAAGCAGAGCGGCTGCACGCCGCCGAAACCCGCGTGGGCGACAATCAGGCGAGAATCGCCTCGCGTGAGGCGGCCATCGCGCACGAGCGACGCCGCGTGGCCGATCTCGAACAAGAGATGTCGCGTCATCGTCGCCAATTGGCCGGAATGAAT
>WGDQ01000298.1 GCA_015493185.1 Planctomycetaceae bacterium | reverse complement strand
GCGCCCTCTGGCCGTACTCGACCTGGAGACGATCGGCCTCGACCCGTCCGCAGACCGCATTGTCGAGATCGGCATCTTGCTGGCCTTGCCTTATGGGACGAACCAACCTTGCATCCAGCGGATCGATCCGCAGCGGCCAATTCCGCCTGAGGCCACAGCGATCCATGGCATCGGCGATGCAGACGTGGCGGGTTGCCCGCCGTTCGCGAAGGTGGCGACACCGCGGGAGCGGCCAGCGCTGCTGGATCAGTGGGCACGGCCGACATGAGTGGTCGGCGACGCGGGGCGGCCAAGGGCTGGAGACCAGCCAGCTCCTCAGGGCATGCCGGGGAGCCAAGCCAGAGCGGTTCGCACCCGCCCGAAGAGACAACTATTGTTTTTCCCACCGAGCGCCACCCAGAGGGCATTTCGTTAACAAAGGTGAATCGGGGCGATTGGATTTGAACCAACGACCTCTGCGTCCCGAACGCAGCGCTCTAGCCAAGCTGAGCTACGCCCCGAATAGGCGAGGAAAGAAAGAAGTCTTTCTCTTGCTGTCTCCCGCTGTGAAGGATCGATGCGGTAAAGTCGTCACACGGCCCGTGAGGAGCCCCTTGATCAGGCTCTTATTCTATATCGAGCCCCAGTGGGGTCAACGGCTGCGGCGTTTCGAAACGAAGCCCAAGCAGTTGGCTGAAATCGACTTGCTCGAAAAGCCGACGGCCGCCGAAGCGTACCGTCGATGGGCCGCTGCTTCGTCTCGCGAAAATCGTTTTCTGCTGCGGCGTTCGAACCAGAATCGACCGATCCAGACGCCCAGACGCATCCTGATTCCGTCGCGCCACGAGACCGCGGAACATTAGCTGCTGAGCGCCGCGCGAGCGACATCCGCATCGGGCGACAAAAGAGCTTTTGGCTCGTGCCGGCGATGTCTCACCGCATAGACGCGGCTTGCGGTAGAAAGCCGGAAATAGCGCCGGACCAAGCGAAAAAATGCGTCCCGCGACGCCGGCATGACATGACGAAGGCGGTGGCGTAAACTGGGAAAGGAGCAGCAGGGCATCGAGCACAGGCAAAGTTTGGCTCGCTTTCCCGACGAATACATTCATCGTACGGCCCTGCCAGGGGGCGAGTTCGTTCGGGGCGTTCGGGAACAGGGGCTGCGCGGCAATTCGCTTGGCATGCGCGGGTGCAGCACACCTAGTGCGGTCGCCGCACGGTTTCCCGTGGGATTGGCTCCTGAGTCGCTGGACACGCCAGCAATGATCGACATCGACGGAGAACCGTTTTCAATGCGATGGCTCATTATTCTATGGCTGGTGTGCTGTTTATTGCCTGCACTATCGCAGACGAGCAACGCGCAATTGTTCGGCGCACGCCAATTGGGAAACACGTTATCTCGACGCCCAAAGCCGGGTGAACTGACCGGCAGCGAACGATTCTTGCGAGAAAATCGCAACCGGCGCGAATTCGTCGGACGCGATCAGCGCGAACTGAGGCGTTTTATCGGCGCACGTCAGGCTAGTGTCAATGGCGCGGTGACGCCGGCGGCGGCCGACCTGCGGCCGCTGCAAAAGAGCGATGCCAATCGCTCGAACACATCGTCACGACGGCGTACCACCGTGTATCCTCCGAAGCTGCAACTCGGCTTTCCGATCAGGGCGTTGCCGGCAGAGCGTTTGGAATCGGCGCTGCGGTCGCGGCTTGAGCAGGCACGGCTCGGGCTCCAAGGAACGATCGAGGTATCGGTTGAGGGGCGGACGGCCACGCTCGAGGGGATGGTCGCATCGCCACACGACCGCGCACTGGCCGAGCAATTGTGCCTCCTGGAACCCGGGATTGACCGCGTTGATAACCGGCTGAAAGTTCAGCCGACGACGGTTGAACCGAAGTCGTAGCCGGTGGTAGCGTGCTGGCCGAATCGGGACTCGATGACATCGTCTGTACATTGGCCGGTTGGTCCACCGCAGGAACGTTGGCAACCGGCATCTGCTGTGGGAATGGGACGGTCGCGTTTGGTTGCATTGGCACAACGCTCGTAGTTTGCGCAGCCGTGTTGGGCTGTCGTTGTGGGGGCGCGCCGAGGGGTTGCTGCGGTTGCGTTTTTCTGAACGCCTGCGGCGCGTTTCTTTCTGCTGCTTGCGGCATGGGCGTGCTTGGTAAGGGTTTGAGCAGCCGTCGCGCCGTGGCCGGGGGAACCACAATTGTGCTCGTGCTCATTCGTCTGGCCGTTTGCTGCCGGCTGCGGTCTGAAGCAGCCCCGTTCGGCATTTCGGCATCGTTGTTCGAGTTCGGCGCAGACGCTGCTGCCGTGGTTGTCGTTGTTTGGAACGAAGCCGGGCGCACCGTGTTTGCGGCGGCTTTCGATTGAGAACCGCCAGAGGCGCTCCCCTGCGATCCGGATGCTATCATTTCGGGCGGTAGCCCCGGCAGCAGGTGGTGCGTCAGTTCCGAGAGCACAGGCACGCCTTTCTCGGGTTCGAATCTAGTAATGAGGCTGATCTTCTTTTGAACGCCGCCGACCGGGTCCCAAGGAAGCCAAAAGCTATACGAAGGGCCCAATGCCGACTCGCTGTAGTGTTTCTCAACCTGATCCGGCAAAAAGACGTACTTGCGAGCTGGCGTACTATGAGACATTTCGCCTTCCGAATCGTCGAAGGCATACACGATCAGCGTGCCGCGCACCTTGATGGGTTGTTCGTCCTTGCCGCGGTAAAAGAAGACGCGCCCTCCGAAACCACGTGTGGGAGGTTTCCCGGTTTGTTGAAGAATGGTGTCGGTCCACATCACCGTCACGCGATCAGGGATTTGCGGCTTGGCCTTGTCTTCCCACGGAAACGAAATCTTCGAGCTCCACGGCGTCGCGCAGCCCGATGCTCCGAACAACAGACAAAGCACCATGAGCGCGGCGCCGCGAACGACACGATTGGTTTGCATGCTGCACATGAGTGGTTGTTTCTTAAGAGATCGCTGCATCGCCACGAAAAGCACGCGAGACGACAGGACAACGAGTTCTTGCTAGTGCGGCTCGTGAGGCGCCGCCAAACGCTGCGGTTCTGCTGTTGAAGGCTGGTGCTGGTGAGGTGCCTGAGCATTACCGGCGTTGGCTTTTGACGGTGGTGCTCGAAATGCTTGTGGTTCTACCAGTTCGGGGGGCACCAGCTCTTGGCGAGGCGAATCGTGGGCTGCCTCGGACGGTTCGGTAAGCGGTCCCTGTGGATTCAGGTCGGGATAGATCACCACCGTTTCGGTGTCGCACTGCTCGCAGTTGCCAGGATCACATACGCCGAAGTCGCCGTGCAGGGCGTGTACATCCGACAGGCACCAGTGCATGCGGGCCGCCTCTTCCATTTTGATGCGTTCGGCATCTTCGGGAGAAAGCACGACATGCGGCGTCAGTACGATCAGCAACTCACTACGCAAATTCGTGTTGGAATCGAAACGGAACAATGCCCCCAGAATGGGAAGGTCGCCCAACAGGGGCACCCTGCGGCTGATTTGTTCTTTGCGCGTGGTGATGAGCCCGCCGATCACAATGGTTTGCCCGTCGGCGGCGCTGACGGTAGTTTGCGCCGTGGTGGTATTGATTCGCGGCGACCGCACGGTTTCACCCGTTTCCAAAATGGATACGGGAATGCCATCTTGGATGGCGCCGAGCGACGACTTTTCGGCATCGACTTCCATAACAACTGTTCCATCGGGGCTCACCCGTGGCGTAACGCCCAGAATCAGACCGACATTTTCAAGTTGAATGCTGTTGATCACGGCCTGTTGTGTGACCTGCGTCGAAACGATGCGCGGTACCCGTTCGCCCACTTGAATGAATGCTGGCTGATTGTCGAGCGTCATCACTTGCGGCCGGCTCAGCACCCGCAAACGCCGGGTTTGCCGCAGCGCGCGAATCAATACGTTCACGCTTTCGCTGCTGGCTGAAAGTACGAGGCCCCCGTAACCGAGCTCGCCATTGACTCGCCCCACGGCAAAGTGGGAGAGTGCCTGCCCCGCCGTTTTTTCCCGTGTGGCAAGCGAAGCGGGCGCGCCGTTGTTGCCCAGAGCCTCGTTGATGAAGTTGAAGCCGGGATCCAGCGTGCTCGACTGAATTACCTCGTTAGCCACCTGACCTGCCGCAGTTTGGGTGGTGGTGGTTGTGGTGATGATGTTGCTGATCAGGCTGCGATCGAACAGCAATGAATCTTGCAAACCAAGTTCAACCCCCAGTTCTTCGGTGTCGTCGAGATCGACTTCAGCGATGAGCACCTGAATCATCACCTGTGGGGGCTGAGCATCGAGGTCTTCGATCAACTTCTCGATATCGTTGAAAAAACGAGGCGTGGCGCTCAGGATCAGGCTGTTGCTCACCGGCTCGGGAACGACCACTACCTCCTGCTCGATCTGCCGAAACGGACTCAACGTGCCAGGGCCGGCCCGTTGAACCTGCCGCTCGCTGCGGAGAAACTGGTTGATCGAGTTCGCTACGTCGATCGCCGGTGCGTTGCGTAAGCGGTAGACCTTGCTTTTTCGGGTTTCGACGCCGGCCTCATCGAGGCGGAGCAAAATGGCTTCGACAATGGCCAGATCGCCAGGCGGGCCGGAAGCGATGATTGAATTGGTCCGTTGATCGACGGCAAATCGCAGTGGTGCCAGGCTCGGTTCGCCCGGTGCGTTGGCAAGCCGCACGCCACCGCCCCCATTGGCGGACGCACTCAGCAATGCCCGCAGCATTTCTACCAGCGATGAAGCATCACCATTGACAATGCTGAACACCTTGATTTGCGCCACGGCTGCGGGTTCGGCATCGAGCTGCTCGATCAGCGCGGCAATCAGATTCATCGTTTCGGGGGGAGCGGCAACGAGCAACGTGTTGGTGTGCGCATCTGCGGTGATTTGCACTTCGTCGAGCAGCCCTCCTTTCAAAACCTGCCGGCCTTTGGTGTCGATCGTTAGCAGCTCGAGCGCAGCGGAGGTTTGCTGGCGGTTGGCTCCCGAAGCGCCTCCTTGAATAGCTTGTTGCAGCACGGGGGCAAGATCTTCAGCCAATGATTGTTTCAGGCGGAAGATGCGCATCTGCTTCACCGCCTCGCTGGCCGGAACGTCGAGTCGCTCGAGCAGCAATTCGATTTCGGCCAGGTCGCGGGGGCTGGCCGAAACAATCAACGCGTTCGAACGGGCGTCGAACGTCGCGCTGACCACCGGTCCGAGTCCCTGACGATTGGCGTAGAACTGACTGATCGTTTGTGAAATGATCGACGCTCTAGCGTGCCGCAAGCGAAACACGCGAAACTGCGATTCGGGGGCAACAGGCCGGTCGAGCTTGCCGATCAGCTCCAGCATGGCTTTGAGAGATTCACCCCAACCAATGACGAGCACGGCATTCGGTTTCTCGAGGGCTGTGGCGGTTGCTCGCCCCTGACGCCCGACCAGTAGCTCTTGCTGGATGCTGGCGATAATTCGGGCCACGGCACCGCTTGGTGCGTGCTTCAGGCCAACGACAACAATTTCTGGTTCGGCCTGTTGGCTGGCGCGTTCAATTTCCTCGATAATCCGTGTCAGCTCTCGCACATCGCGGTCGCGGCCCCGCAAGATGATCACATCGAGGTCGGGCAACGTCTCCACGTCGATGTCCATGCCCTTTCCCCGCTGCGTAAGACTTCCCGTTCCATCCTCGCCGTCGTCGCTTTGGCGGCGTTGGAGTTCACGGATCACGCGAGGAACGGGGTCTTCCAACAAAACCCGATCGCCACCGTCCGTCTGCTGCTGGTAATGCGTGCGAAAAATAGCGCTGGCCATTCGAACAAGGCCTGCTTTGGCACCGGCCGAGGCGTCGCTTGTATCTGGGGGCCCATTTGCCCCGGAGGATTCGCGGCCTTGTCGATCGCTGTTTTGTGGGGCCGGGGCAGTGCCGGCATCCCGGTTTTTGGATGAAGATTCTGATGAAGAATTGTGCGACCGGGGCGAGCGCAACTCCGACGCACCCGGGGCCGATGGTTTGGTGCTCGCGTCGGTGTTGTTGGGACCTGGAATCGGCCAATGACCTCGATAGGCGTCTACGGCGCGGCGCACCTGTCCCAAAGCCGCACGCCGCAAGGCAACGATGCGCACGGCCTGATCGGGCGGCAAACGCGGTGTGTCAAGCGCTTCGAACAGTTGCAGCAGTTGGCCTACGGCCGCCTGCGGGCCTTCGATGCGCACAAGTTGCTGGCTGTCGTCCAGCCCAATCTCGAGAATGTCGCTGCGGCCATCTGAGGGCGGCAATGCAATCTCGTAACCCGGCAAACCACCTGGACCGCGTCGACGAGGCGTCATGCGGTCGGCAAAGATGCTGCGCACGATCGGCTCGATCTGATCCAAACGCGCGTTTTTCAGTTCGTAAGTAGCCTGTGAGCCGGCCGCCCATGGCCGCCTGGCAGCGGTGCGCTCCGTCGATGAAGTGGCAAACGACCTGTCCGATGGAGTGGCGGGGGCAGCACGGCCGTTTTCCGAAGGCTGCTGCAATATCGTCGCTATCGCATCGTGCAGCTCGTCCGGTGCAACAACAAGCAACTGGCCGCTTGTGCGATCCACCGTGATGCGAACACCGGGCCGATCGCCGTACCGTTGTTTCAGGAGCGAAGCAGCCTCATCAATTCGCCGGGGGCCAACCCGGTAGGCTTTCAAACTTTTCTTTTGCCGAGTCCGTTGTGGCACATCGAGCCGTTCGAGCAACTGCCTGGCCAGGCGGTGTGCTTCGGCCGTTCCTTCGACGACCAGTTCGTTTTTCCGAACATCAATGGCACTGTTCGCGTTTGGATCGGCTGCCGGCAGCAAATCGGCCAGCACCTTTTCCACCTCAGCGGCCGAGACATGACGAACCGGATAGCGCTGAAACGTTGCCGGTGCATTTTGGCTTGCCTGCGACAGGGAAACCGCGCAAATCGAAAACGCCAGGAAAATCACAGTAGTACCGCGGACCACGGCATCAACCTCGAGGTTCGGCGTTCTATTGAGCCTCAGGTGAAGAATGCGACGTGCGACCCCTGAGAAGGTATCTTCAAAATCCAGTTCCGGCTTCGATCGCGAGCAGTCGACCGTCTCGTCGTCGGTCTGCATCGACGAATTCCAAGGAGGATTCGCCTGCTTCGGCCTCCTTGATATGAAATCGCCTGCTCACAATTTCGGGCCTGGAGGCGATTTTGAAGGCACCTTCCTTAGCCGCATGCCGGCAGCCAGCGATTGACCCCGATCTGGTCAGCCAAAAGGGCTTCGCATCCTTTACCTGAAAACCAATAAAAGCTGTTGGTTACCATTACGATCGAAAAGAGGCTTTCTCGCGCACCGAAGCTGCTACGCTCGTAGCAACAATGATCGATACGCAACCCAACCACACGGAAAAATCGGAAGATTTCGCCACAAGCTCGACTCTTTTTCAATAAACCTGATGCATACAATCGCTATGCGGTCCCTAGATTGCCCACGTTGCGGCGATCGGCCTTGTCCGCTCGCGCAAGACCATCCTGGTCGGCACAAGATGCTCTCTTTTCCGCACAGGGCCCATCATCCGCCGCCTACCGATCCACTCGCGACAAATGGCCGACTCTCTATCTGGCGATATTTAGCAGCCGTTGGCCTCGTTTCATTGGCGAATAAGCCCCCGATTGCTTGACGGGCGATTTTGCGAGGGCTATCGACGATAGGCATTTGACGCTCGAAGCGCGTATCGAGAGCAGCAGCTTTTCATAAAAACCGGAGGAGCACTCAGGTGTCGGCACGCAGCCTGCGAACGATTGGCCTTTTTACTGTGATGACGCTGATCTGCGCGATGGGCATGCATGGCGTTGCCGCAGAACAGCCTGCCGGCCCGACGGTCCGGCACGCTTTCACGACCGATCCCGGCTGGGAAGGATACCGCAACCGCCTGCTGCCCGACCCGCTTCCCGTCGTACGGCAAGACTTTGGCTATCGCCCCACGCAACTGGCTGGCGGCCAACCGGGAGAGATTGGCGGAACGGTGTACCGGACGGTGACGCCCGCCTGGTATGCCAAAGTGATCGAAGAGAAAACGCTTGACGATCGTTTGTCTGCCTCGGGCAGGTTTGCCGTGAGGCGTGCTGACGCAGGAAGTGGCGTGATGTTTGGCTGGTTTCACCACGATTCGCGAGGTTGGCGAACACCGAACTCGCTAGGATTTCGTATCGATGGCAATGGGGGGAGTTATTGGCTGTTCTTCGAATATGGCACGCAATCGCGGCAGACCGGCGGTGGTGGGGCATTTCAGGGCGAACATTATCAGACCACGACGACCAAGCCCTTCCTCGCCGATGGGACGATACACACGTGGTCACTCGACTACGACCCGCGGGGTGCTAGCGGCAACGGACAAATCACCTTTCGCGTTGACGAGCGAACATATCGTGTTGCTCTTGCGCCAGAACACCGACAAGCCGGTGCTTCGCTAGACCGCTTCGGAATCTGGAATGTGCAGATCGGCGGACAGGCGATGGAAGTTTATTTCGACGACCTGGTACTGGACGGGCAATCGGAACCCTTCGACCACGACCCACAGTGGGAAGGGCACGGCAACCATGTCGAGTTTGCCGAGCGGGTCATTCGACCGCTACACGATTTTGGTTTCAGCCGCACGCGTCACGCTGGCGGAACGTTGGGCGAGATCGGCGGCACGATTTTTCGCGATACCGAACCGGCCTACTACGCAGCGCCTGTGGCGCGGTTGTCGCTGGAACATCCGCTGTATGCCTCGGGCCGTGTGGTGTTGCTCTCGGCCGGTGCCGACAGCGGAGTTTATCTTGGTTGGTTCGATGCAGCCTCCCACCGCGAGACGCATAGACAAACATCTTCCAAGCCGAAGAACTTTTTGGGCGTCATGATAGAAGGACCAAGCCGAGTAGGACACTATTTTCGCGCCGCCTATTACGATTCAGCCCGACAGGGGCTTGCGCCAACGGCAGATCAGAACACTGGAACCCCGCGCCCCGTTATCGATCCCGATGCAAAGCCGCACCGCTGGTCGCTTCGCTACGATCCGCAGGCCGCCGGTGGCCACGGACGTATCACCGTGCGATTGGATCAATCGGTGCACACGCTCGACCTTCGCCCTGAACATCGGGCCCGAGGTGCCACGTTCGATCACTTCGGTTTATTGAATATCCGGGCAGGCGGGCACCACGTGCAACTGTTCTTAGACGATCTTGTCTACACTGCATCGTCGGACGGCTCGCAGGCCGAAACGCCAGCTAGGCCGTAACGTAAGCAGGTTGCAAAGGGACCGCGATGTCCGTTCCGCATGTTCGAGTGACACACGGTGCAAAGGCGCATCTCGATCGCGCCGGCAAGGCGATGTGATGGGTGAAAAACACATCTCACTCGGATGAAGCCTGCCCGCACCCCGAAATCTTTTTCGAATGTCCGCTTTCGAATGTCGACGAGTTGCACAAACAATAGTCGTCCACAAACCAGACTGCTGGAACAACCACCAGCGGCACGAGTGGAAGCGGGCGTTTGTTCAGGGCTTGGTGCGCCGCCCGATCCAAAAGCTTGCCCACAAACGTTCGTGACGAGGCCAAAGGCCGGGGTAAGCAGGCGAAAGAAACAGGCGAAAGAAATAGGTGGGCAAGAAACAGGCAGAAACCTGTACGCTCCGTTACGAAGGTATGAACTCACCTCGGGCGGCGAAACGACTGATCGGTGCGATCCGTGACGAACATGGCGCCGGGGCTATGGGTAATGCACAACTCGGGACGTGCCTCGGCCAGTGCCAACTGCGGTGTGACGCCACACGCCCAGAATACGGGTACTTCCCCCTCGTGAAGCTCCACCGGATCTCCATAGTCGGGCTGCCCGAGATCGGCGATTCCCAAGGCCGCCGGATCGCCAACGTGGATCGGTTCTCCATGCATGGTGGGAAATTCGGCCGTAATCGCCCGCACCCGTGGAATGTCAGCAGGGGCGAAAGGACGCATGCTTACGACCAGCGGTCCACAAAACTTTCCGGCTGGTCGGCAGGCGATGCGGGTGCGGTACATGGGCACGTTGCGCCGTAGTCGCAGGTGGCGAACTTCCAGTCCGGCTTTTTCCAGGGCTTGCTCGAACGTGAACGAGCACCCTAGCAAGAATCCAACCAGGTCGTCGCGCCACAATGAGCGAATGTCCGTTGGCTCGTCGCGATCAGGCTGGCCATAGCGAAACACACGATAACGGGGCACGTCGGTGCGCAAGTCGGCCCCTACGGCCACGCTTCGTGGTTCGGGATCGCCGGGCGCGGTTTGCGCGATCAAGGGGCAAGGTTTCGGGTTGTTGCGGCAAAAGGCTTCGAAGTCGCCGGCCCAACGGGCAGGCAAAATGACCACGTTGGCCTGTGCATAGCCACGCACCAATCCGGCCGTGGGGCCAACAAACCGGCCGCTTCGCACCATGGCGCGGAAGGTGGCCGGTTGCGCGTCTCGTAATGAAGCAAGCAGGTCCATGGTCGATCGAACATCAGTCGCCGTAAGGCGATGTTCAGACGCCGCAAAACACGTGAGGTGAAAACCATACGACGGACCGCACGGGCCGATTCAGGTGCGACGGCCGCCTCGTGCTGTGGCAATTTTTCATCGACAATGCCGGCCTGTCCACCGCGCGATTGTCGCCCTCTGGCAACACGAGGGCCACGTTCAGCGCTTGTCGATGAACCGTTTTCCCTTGCCCTCGAAACGGGGCAACGTTCCGATAGGTACGGTGGTCACGTCGATCTTCAGCCCCAGCCGCAACTGCAATTCTTCGGCCACGCGCTGCGGCTGATTGAGCCGATCTTCGATCTCGACCGACAGCCGATCCATTTCACCCTGTTTCGTGGCGATCAGGCGATATTCGATGATCTCGGGAAAGCCCCGCAAGATTTGTTCGATAGCGCTCGGAAAGATGTTTACGCCGCGGATGATCATCATGTCGTCGGCACGTGATAGAATGCCACCTTCGAGCAGCACGAAACGGTTGTCGCCATCGCCAGACCATGTGGGGCGTACCAGATCGCCGGTCCGATAGCGGATCACCGGGCAACCTCGCCGCCCGAGCGTGGTAAGCACCAGTTCAGACAACTCGCCCTCAGCGGCCGGGCCGCCGGTTTCAGCCGAAAGAAACTCGGCGATGAAAAAGGCCTCGTTCACGTGCAGGCCACGGCGTTGGCGATCGGCATAGCCCCAGGGACCGATTTCCGTAGCCCCCGCATGATCGATCACCGTGGCGTTCCACACCGCTTCGATCCGCTGACGAGTGGCGGGCACCGAGCCGCCCGGTTCGCCAGCGACGATGATCCGATTGATAGGCAGCGTATCGAGCCGAATTTGATGTTGTGCCGCCACCTCGGCCATGTGCAGCGCGTAGCTGGGAGTGCAAAACAACACAGTGGCCTGGCACTGCCGCATCAGCTCCAGCCGCCCCAACGTGTTGCGGCCCCCGCCGGGAACCACCAAACAGCCCCGCGCGGCTGCGGCCTCGAACGCACTCCAAAAACCGATGAATGGACCGAACGAAAACGCCATCATGGCCCGATCATCGGCCGTTACGTCGGCCGCGTCGAGCACGAATTGCCATGCATCGAGCCACCACTGCCAGTCGTCGGCCGTATCGAGCACCACGAGCGGACGGCCGCGCGTACCTGAGGTTTGATGAAATCGTACGTATCGCCCGATTTCGTAGGTCAGGTTGCGCGCGCGCGACGTGTTCGCATCGAGATCGTGTTCGAGCAGTTCCTCTTTAAAGGTGAATGGTAACTCCGCAAGCTCGTCGAGCGAGCGGATAGGACGCCGAACGCGAGAAAGCTTCTCGGCGTAGAACGCGTTGCTGGGCAAAACGTCGTCGAG
>WGDQ01000297.1 GCA_015493185.1 Planctomycetaceae bacterium | reverse complement strand
GTCTATCGCCTTCAGGGAGTGACGAGCTTGCCAACCGAAAACCCTCTTGACCGAAGCCCAAGACGCAATGAGCGTCGCCAGCCGGTCAAGAGGGCCGTTGGCAAGGAGAGAATGTTATAACGCTCAATCCGCCCCGACGCAGGGCAAAAAGAGCGTCGCATTTTTTCCTTTTTTTCACCGAACACCAGCGTGCTTTTAGAATCCTGGCAATCCAATGACGGGTTTCGTCGCAGACGATTCAGGTGTTTGGCGGTTTGCAACGGGCGAATCGCTCTTTTACTTTGTGTCGGATCGCACACCGCGGACGATGTGGCGTATGGCAGTTGCCCGACGCGACGAATGACCCTTGCTCCCGCCGGTTTAGAGGAGCCTCGGACAGTGGCCTGATGAGCTGTGAAAGGTCACCAACTTTACAGACGCACTGGTGTTTTTGCCTGACTCAATTCGCGTCGGTGAAGTTCTGTTTTTCTGGGAGTCGCGGCTCTGGAATCGACTCGATGAACTTACGACGCGAATGATCAACTTCTAAGGCCGGCCAACCGTGGGCTCGCTCGTTCGTCACCGTGATCGGTGGCACTTCGCCATTGACTGCCAACTGGCCAGCGAGCTTTTCAACGCTTTGAATACGTGCCGACGTAATTTGCGGATCAGTGTGCCGTTCGACACGAATCTGGCGGTGTTCGGGAGGCACATGTGTGAGGATATCCAGCAGCCGTTCTTTGCCCGCCGCACTAAGCTCTCCGTTTTCCTCGAAATAGTGGGAATTCAGCGTGCTTTGTGCTTTCCAGCCGTTTGCCACCATTTGGCGGAACGGCGCCCGCACGGCCTCGCGATCGGGCAGCACATATGGCGAAGGCCACCGGTTGTTTGCGTGGGCGGTTTGCCAGAAACGTCGCCAGAAGCGCTCAAGAGGATATTCGGCTTTTGCGGGCAGGGCTGTTGCAGCCAGAATCATCGTGCCAAATGTTACTAGCCAAAAGCGGCGCATGACGTCCTCCATGTTTTGCTATCGCCGCAAGAACACTGCGGTCTCTAACACCGGTGAGATATTGGGCAGTTTGGCCAGCGTGCAAGGATGCACGTGTGTGGCATAGCAGCCCCTAATCCGCCTCCTCCGTTGGATGGCGTTCGCGGCGCTCGTGCCGATGCTCCACATTAAGACATCGGCAAACCAGGCAGCAAACTACGGTCTGAACCTCGACGTTTTTTCCCAGCTTACCGGCGCAGCCGCTGACCATAGCGCTTTCGGCAAAGAAGACCAAATGCGCCAGCATAGATGATCAGGCCGGCAACCATTGCGAGCCAACGGGCAAAGACCAACGGGATGCGATCTGTGCTTATTTAGAGCCAAGAGACAAGCCCACTATCAGCCCATTCAAGCTGAATCGGCAGCCGGTATCAGCGTCGTGGCGGAAAAAGGCAGGGATGTGGTCTATGCCGCCCCTCTCGGCGGGGGTTCGTGATGTCGGCGGGTTTTTAGGATCGCCACGGGCTGACGAGATTCTCAGCCGCCGGACATCATGGGGAACATCTGCCGAACCATCGTGATTGCTGCTGGTCCCACCAGCACGACAAAGATGCCGGGAAAGATGAAAATCACGAGCGGAAAAATCAATTTCACCGCGGTTTTGGCCGCTTTTTCTTCGGCCAATTGCCGACGTCGCGTGCGCATCGAGTCGCTTTGAACCCGTAGCGCCTGCGCGATGCTGGCGCCAAGCTTATCGGCTTGGATCAAAATAGCTGCCAGCGAGCGCACGTCGTCGACGGCCGTTCGGGTGCCCAGCTCATGCAGCACCTCGGCTCGGGGGCGGCCCATCTGTACCTGAAGATTGGCCAAACCGAACTCCTCAGCAATGATCGGACTGGTGTGCTTCATTTCTTCGCTCACCTTCCGCATCGCCTGGTCAAGTGCCAAGCCGGCCTCGACGCAAACAACCATCAAGTCCAAAGCATCGGGCAGACCGAGGAAAATGGCCTCCTTTCGCTTCATCGTAATCACGGCCACAACGAGCTCGGGCAGATAGAACAGCGCTCCGGCCGTGAACGTCGAAACCACCAGCGCTTTCTGTGTTAGGCCGTATGTTGCCAACGCGAAGCTTCCACCCACGAAGAATCCGCCTACGAGTCCTGCAAACTTCAGTCCGAGGAAAATGCTGGGAGCCGCATCACCGCGAAATCCGGCCGTGATGAGTTTTGAGCGAAGCTTGCTGACCTCTCCTTCGTTTTTCGGAGTCAACGGTGCTGCCAACGCAGGTGTGGCTTTTTCCAGCATTTTCGCCATACGATCGCCGGTTCGAGAGGAGCCGCTTTCCTGGCGTTGGCGGTGCGCAAGCGGATCTTTCAATTCGTCGAGCCGTTGAACGGCCCGATTATTTCGTTCGGCAAGAAAATCCAGAAGCCACCACACGCCCGCTGCGAACATTGCGAACACAGCAAAAGGCACGAGGCTTTCAAAGTTGATTAGTTGTTGAGCAAGCATCGGCGGCGCTCATACCTTGATGTTGACGATTTTTCGGATAACCAATGCTCCTAGCACCTGCATGACCAAAGCGCCGGCAAGCATTTTTTTGCCCATAGGATCCGTGAATAAAGGCATCACGTAATCGGGGTTCAGGCGGTAGACGACAACAAAGAGCACAGGCGGCAGTGCCAATAAAACCACGCCGGAT
>WGDQ01000296.1 GCA_015493185.1 Planctomycetaceae bacterium | reverse complement strand
GTTGGTGGCTCACCATGGGATTGCTCGAATCGGCCGAAGGACGCTGGTCCGAAGGCGTGCTGTTCGCCGCCTTGCTCATCTCCAATGCCCTGTTCGGCCAGTTGTTGGCCGCTTGGGGTGCAACACGGCTCTACCGCATCGGATACCACCGTCTGCAAGGCTACTCGTCCAACAGCCGACGGCGCGGCACCTCGGCACTCGACCGTTGGCTCGCCCGGGCGTTGTTTTTCGTCTCTCCCAAAATGCGGCTGCTGCTGATCAAAGACGTGCGCATCTTTCGTCGCGATCCCATGCAATGGTCGCAGTTTCTCATCTTCTTCGGTTTGTTGGGGCTCTACTTCCTCAACATCCGCCGCTTCAGCTACGATGCCCACCATCAAACGTGGATCAACATGATCAGCTTTCTCAACCTGGCCGTGGTGGGTCTGATCCTTTCGACGTTCACCAACCGGTTCATCTTTCCCATGATCAGTCTCGAAGGGCGCCGATTCTGGGTGCTCGGTCGGCTGCCGGTGCGCCGCGACACGATTCTCTGGAGCAAGTTTCTTTTCGCGTCCGTCGGCTCGTTGGTGCCCTGTGCGGCACTGATTCTGTTAAGCGATACCATGTTGCAAATCGCGCCCTGGATCGTGGCCGTACACCTGATGTGTTGCACGGTGCTTTGCACCGGCCTGGCCGGCATTGCCGTGGGCATGGGCGCCAAAATGCCGAATCTGCGGGAAGACTCGCCCACGAAAATCGCCGCCGGCTTTGGCGGCACGCTCAACCTGGTGGTCAGCACGCTTTACATCGTGGCCATCATTCTCATGTCTGCGGTGCCCTGTCACTTCTATCTCGAAGCGATGCAAGCCACCGGACGCGCAACGCTGGCATCCCCGCAGGCTATTCTCCGCTGGGTTTATCTTGGCGCGGCAGCCAGCTTCTTGCTCGGACTGGTCGCCACGTTTCTGCCCCTTTGGATCGGCGCCCGCGCTTTCCGGCAGATGGAATTCTGACGCCCGCAGGCGCGCCGATGGAATTCTAAAGCCGCGCAAACCCTCCAATCGCGCGCAAACCCCGATCGGTCGGCCCGCGTGCCACGGCAACCCTCTGGCAAAACATGGGGGCACCGCGCACGATAGGGGCATGAACCACACGCCTTCACGACGATTGCACCGGAACGTCAAGCTGCTCGGTTGGGCCAGTTGCCTGAACGATATTGCCAGCGAGATGATCTACCCGCTCATGCCGCAATTTCTCATCGGCGTGTTGGGCGGAAATCGCTTCCACTTGGGGCTCATCGAAGGCGTGGCCGACTCCACGGCCAGTTTGTTGAAGCTGTTTGCCGGCGCCTGGTCCGATCGGCTCGGCAGCCGGCGCCGCTTCGTGATTGCCGGCTACGCGCTGGCCGCCCTCTCGCGGCCTGTGATGTCGATCATCACCGCGCCGTGGCATCTTTTCCTCACCCGGCTGAGCGACCGCGTTGGCAAAGGCGTGCGCACCTCGCCCCGCGACGCCCTGATCGCCGATTCATCCGACCCCGACATGCGTGGCCGCGCCTTCGGTTTCCAACGCAGCATGGACCACGTGGGCGCGGCGCTCGGACCAGTGCTGGCCACGGCCTTTCTCTGGGCGTGGCCGGGCCAATTGCGCACGATGTTCGCTCTGACGCTCATTCCTGGGCTGATCGTCGTCGCAATGCTGCTCTTCGGCTTGCGTGAAACGCGCTCAGCCGCCCCCTCGCCGCCGGCTGCCGAGCCCGAGCCACCGCTGCCACGGCTCACCTGGCGCCCGCTGGGACGAAGGTTTCAGCTCTACCTCGTGTCGCTGGTCATCTTCACGTTGGGCAACTCGAGCGATGCCTTCTTGCTGGTGCGTGCCGGCGAATTGGGCGTGCCCACCGCGCTGTTGCCGACGCTTTGGTTCGTTTTTCACGTGGTGAAAAGCGGTGGCAATCTCCTGGGTGGTCGTCTGGTCGATGCCATCGGACCGCGAACGCCCATCCTGGCCGGCTGGCTCATTTACGCGCTCGTTTACGCGGCGTTCGGCTATGCCTCGGCCGCCTGGCAGGTGTGGCTGTTTTTCATCTGCTACGGCGCGTTCTACGCGCTGTCCGAGCCGGCCGAAAAAACACTGGTGGCCGACCTGGTGGGCGCCGAGCGGCGCGGCCTGGCCTTCGGTTGGTACAACTTCGCCATCGGCATCAGTGCCTTGCCGGCCAGTCTGCTATTTGGCGGACTGTATCAGTGGTTCGGCCCGCAGGTGGCCTTCGGCACCGGTGCCGCCCTGGCATTGGCGGCCGCTGCCATGCTTATGCTCATGCCGCTGATTCACGAGGCCGATACGGCCGGCTGAGGCCACCGCCACGCTCGGCTCGCACTTTGACCACCGCTAAGAATGCTCTCAGGCCGGCACCACACCTTGTTCGCGTCCGGCTGCATCCACCGCAACGCTCGGTTGCGGTCGAAGGCGACCGGGTAGAAGTCGTTCTTTGCGCCGGATCTCTTCGTTGTTTGTTCTTCGCCGCACGATCAGGCGTACGGCAAAAACCTTCCACGCCGGCCACGGCTTTTCACGCCGTCCATGGCTTTCTTCTCCAGGGCGTCCAGGGCGCATCTCCAGGGGCGCATCGCCGGTGTTCACGCGGCCCGATGCGCACTCGCTGACGGTGTGCGGCACATGGCCTTACGGCCCGCTGCCAACCACCACGACGTCGTTGCGTCGTGCCGCGGGGGTTACATCCAAACGAACGATTCGGCCACCGCGAATCTCGCCCTCCACCACTGTGCGATATGGGGCGTGCAGCCGGAACGTCGCGTCCCAGGTTTTGGGCCAGGCGGGCAGAAGGAAGATCTTCTTGCCGTCGGTTTGCATCACCATCGCCTGCAATAGTCGCGTCAGCACCCCACCGTGGCATTGGTCGGGCACCCAATCGTAATTCGGGCCCCAAAAGGCCGGGAAACGCGAGCCCTTGTGCTTGTTTCGGGCCCGCTGCACGATGCTCGCACCGGCCTCTTCGGCCAGACCGAGATAGGCCATGAAAAGGTCGTCTTGTCGCCAGCCGGCATTGCCTCGGTGCCAGCGATGACGCAGCGCAGCCAGTCCCAGCGGTGCATTGGGTTTTTCAAACGCAACCAACCGGAACGGAAACACAGCGTACAATTCCGGGTTTTCCACGTTGTGCCGATCGGCGAACTTCTCTGCCGGTGCCAGAGCCAGCACGTCGTTCACGCGGCGCGTGGGCAGCGGCGGCAACTTCTGCCGCAGCGCCGTCCAAAACGCTCGTTGCTCGGCCGTCGTCAGTTCGGTCGGCAGGGCCAGCAACCTCGCGGTCGTGGCATAAAGTCCGGCCACTTCCGGCATCGGATTCGTGCATTGCCGCCACGTCTCGCACGCCATTGCCGGGGTCATCACCAGCTTGCCCTCGGCGTTGGTTTCGTAAAACGAATCGAAAAACGTGAGAATCTCCCGCGCCGTGGGCAGCAGCGTTTTTGTCAGAAAGGCCTCGTCGAGCGTGTGTTCGTAGTAGTCGAGCATCATGAAAACCAGCTCGGGGCCGCTGACCCATTCCCACTTGTGCCAGGGCGACGTTTGTAGCTTGTCGTCGCGCTGCTCGATCGGCGTCCAGCCGTAGGTTGCCGTGAATTGATAGCCGAAAAAGTAGATGCATTCGGGAATGAATGCCCCCTCGGCACCGGTTTGAATCTTGGTGCGGTACTTGTGCAGGGGCGCCAGTTCCTCGGCATACATGCGGAAAAGCGGTCGCATCATCTCGAAGTCGCCCGCAGCACACATGGCTGTGTAGGGCAAGCGTGTGTTTTGCCACCAATAGCCGGGCCCCCACCGCCGGAAATCGGGATCGCCTTCATAGGGCACCGTGAAAATCGAGCCGTTGAACTTGATCGGGTATCGACCGCGGCCGGCGCACGCCGTGATGTAGCGCTGCAAAGCATAGGCCTGGCTTACTGCCCGTGCATCGTCGTCGTCGGTCGTCACGTCGATCCAGCTACGCTGCCAGAAGCCCGACCACCATTGTTCGTGTGCCTTGCGGCGGGTGGCGAAATCCGACCGCTCGGTTTCCGCAATGGTCTGCTCCATCGCGGCCAGCCACTGCTCGGGCCGTGCGGGATGCTGTGTGAGCACGTGAATCGACAACCGCTGCGTTTTCGCCGGCGGCAGTTCGAGCCGCGTAGCATTCAAGCGGCGGGCCCCTTGGGCTGTCACCATCGCGCCAAACGTTCGGTGCAACAGCGGGTCGGGATCGTTGAAACGCTCCAGCCCTTGGATGCGGGCAATCGTGGCGGGGCCAACCGACTTTGCGTTGTGATGATACCAGCCGATGCGGTCGTCCGGCGCATCTTCCAACAGCGTGTCCGGTTCAACAAACACCGGCTGGTGCAAGTTGCCCGGTTTCGAGCGGTCTTCCATCAAATCGCTGACTTGCAGCGATTCAAGAGCATAACGCTCGGTTCGCCACAGCTCGATCGAAGCCGTTGCCGCCAACGCCTCCGAACCGGTGGCGGCAAGCTGGATCAGCGGCCGATTCGCATCCACCCAAAGCCGCACCTCCACGTCGCCATCATTGCTCGCTGAGCGAACGCGAAGCGTTGCCGTTTTCAGGTCCAACTCTTGCCGGAACGTTGCCTGTGGGCGCACCAACGGTGGAGTGAACGTCACACGAATTTTGCCCACCTTGACCAGCCGCCCGTTGTCGTCCCAAGCATCGGTCTTCGAGATGTAAAACACCAGATCGCCGTCCGGTTCGACCCAGGCGTTCAGGCCAATATCACCGTTGCCCAACGGCATCGAGCCGTTGCAATCGTCGCTGGGCCGTTCCCAAACCACGTTGTGCCGGGCCAGCCCAGCAAGCCCCGCTCCCCAGCACACACTCGCGCTCACGAGCCATCCGCCGGCCAGAGCGCCAAACAACAGGCCCAGCCCGATCCAATATCGTTTCATTTCTGTTCGCATTTGTTCGTATAAGCCCGTTCGGGTGAGCTAAGAAAACAATCGCCGCGCCCGCTCCATCCGCTTGTAGCAAAGGGTTCGCTTCGCCGACATCGGCACTGCTTTCGTCGGCATCGACGTTCGGACGGCGGGGCGCCATGGTCACGTCACATCGTGTCACATCTTAGACTGCCCTCTTCGACCGAACCAGCGTGGCGATTCCTGCCCGACGCCGGCCCCGCAGCGGCTCGCATGACATCCGCGCGGCGTTTCGTATCGCGGTGATGTGGCAAGTGATATTGCGGTGACGTGGCGGCCCCGTTGCGCGAATGGCGCGATCCGTCGGCATGGCGTGGTGCGCTGTGGTCTCTTCCATGCATCGCGGCCGGCTTGCAACGTGCGCTGGTTTCGTGCGACAAGTGGGCCCCTAATGCCGCGCACATCAAAGCGAGTTTTTTTCCTCTGATCAGTGTCACGAACCACCGTGGCCGATCGACCTGCAACGAAAATGAGCCTGCCAGAAGGCTGCAAATGTTACGGCCAAAATGCGCCGTCACGCACGCCGTCGGGTTCACAAGCGCGCCATACCGCGCGATCAAAAATCGACAAGATCCGCGACATTGCAAGGTGATCTTGCACGATCTGATCGATCGGCAAAACCGCGGAGCGGTGGCAAGAATCCGCCGCGTTGCGCGGCCCCGCTACCCCTCAGTGCGCCGCACATATCCCATGATTGCGCAGACTGCGGTGCGTTCTCGCGCCGGTGCCATGGCGCCCGGCCGCAAGAACATATGGGAAATCACGAGCGAAACCATTCTCCCAAACAGGTGGTGCAACCATGGCCCGACCCACGATCCGACCCACGGGACGTGAGCGCACGTTTCACGAAGACGAGATCATCGTCAGCAAAACCGACCTGAAGGGCATCATCACCTACGCCAACGAGGTGTTCATCCGCGTTTCCGGCTACGCCGAAGAAGAACTGCTGGGCAAGCCGCACAACATCGTCCGGCACCCCGACATGCCCAAATGCGTTTTCAAGCTGCTCTGGGACACCATTGCCGAGGGCAACGAGATATTCGCCTACGTCGTCAACCTTTGCAAAAACGGCGATCATTACTGGGTCTTCGCGCACGTCACACCCACGTTCGATGTCGACGGAAACATCATCAGCTATCACTCGAGCCGGCGCAAGCCCGACCCCAAGGCAGTTCACGAAATCGTGCCCATCTACAAGATGCTGCTCGAAAAAGAGGCCTCGTACGACAACTGGCGCGAAGGCATGCAGGCGGCCACAGACCTGCTGCTCGAGCATCTTGACAAGGCCGGTGTGCAGTACGACCAGTTTGTGCTCTCTATTTGATCATGGCCCGCCGGGGCGTGGCATCGCCTGCATGCGGCCCTGTAAAGCAGTCCCCTCGACCGAAAAGAGGAGTTGATTCCCAGTCGAGCAACCGAGCAATCCGACGTTTGGCCGCCGTTGGCCGATCGCCATCGTGATGGTCCGAAGCGCACCACTGCGAAGCACGATGCCGCGATCACCAGCGGTCGCGTCTTCCACGGATCGCATCCCGCGGGCATCCGTGCTTCGAGATCGCCTTTTCCGGCGTTTTCAGCGACCGCCTTTCCTGTGGCCGCATGGGGGCCCAAATTGCTCGGTCGACGTTGAACCACTTGACATACGACCAAAAAACAATCACACGGGAGCGGATACGATGTCGCCAGCAACTCTTCAGCAAGCCAGCCAGTCCGCAGCCAGAACCAGCAACAACGCGACCGACGAGGCACCGCAACAAGAACAAGCGCACGCGCAAGCACAGGAACTCGAACATCAGCAAGCCTGGCTCAAGCGGGCCGCCAGCGTTTGCCAACAGGCCGCGCGTGGCGATCTCGAAGCGAGGCTGCTGCACATCGATGTTCCGGCCGAGAGCGATTTGGGACGCATGCTGCACGGCATCAACGCCCTGCTCGACTACACCGATGCTTTCGTCCGCGAGGCCAAGGCCGTGCTTGGCTATGCGGCCGAGGGCAAATTCTATCGCCGCGTCGCGCTGCGCGGCATGAATGGCACCTTTCGCCATGCCTCGCAGTTGATCAACGCCGCATCGGCCGAAATGCAGCTCAAGCAAGAAGAAATCGAGCGTTCCACCGCCGAACGTTTGCGCATTGCCGATGCTTTCGAAGAAACGGTCAAACGCGTGACCGACTCGGTCGCCAGCACGGCCGAGGAACTTCAGGCCACCTCGAGAAGGCTTTCCGAGGCCGCGCTACAGGCATCTGAGAAGTCGGAAACAGCCATGGACATTTCCACCCGATCGGTCGAAAACATGCGCCATGTGACCGATCTGACCGATGGCCTGCGCGAGTCGCTCTCGCAAATCGACCTTAGCGTGCAAGAGTCCAATGGCATCGTCCAGCGTGCTGTCAGCGAGGTGGCCCAGGCACGCGAAACAATGGACGAACTCGACAAGGCGTCGACGAACATCAACAACGTGGTCGAAACCATCGCCGCCATCACAAAGCAAACGCAGCTTTTGGCGCTCAACGCCGCCATCGAGGCGGCCCGCGCGGGCGAAGCAGGCCGGGGCTTCGCTATCGTGGCCAGCGAGGTGCGCAAACTGGCCGAGCGCACCCGCGAGGCCACCGAGCAAGTAAAATCCGACATCCACCGCGTTCAATCTTCCACCTCGGGCGCCGTTCGATCGATCGGTCAGTTTGGCGAAACGGTCAGCGAGTTGCACACCACCAGCGGCACTATCACCGAGCTGGTCAGCCGCCAGCGCGAGGCCACGGGCATCATTCATGGAAACGCCCTCGAGGTGACCAACTGGAGCGAAGAGGTCAACGCTAACATCGGCCAGGCCGCGGCGGCCGCTACGGAAACGTCCGAAGCGGCTTCGTTGCTGCTCGCCTCGGCCAACGAGCTTTCTCGACAGGCCGAAGCGCTTGCCGGCGGGGTCGACACCATGCTCTCACGCATCCGCTGCCAGTAGCCTTTGCCCCCGAACTACCCCCCGGCATACCACACAATCTGAACGAGCGAAGCGGGCCCATCTGCGAACTCGCCGGGCGGGCCACGGCCCAGGTTCCCGCGCCGCTTGCCTGTTGCGTCGGCCTGGTTTCTCGCTGCTCGTTGCCGCATTTGCAAGGCGGCACCTGCGGGCTGCTGACCGCGTGCAACCAATCGCCTTGTGCGCTCCCGCAACGCGAGATGCCAAGTCCGCTCTGCTGCAAGCAAGTTGCCCGCCGCGCTGCCCATGAAAAAACAACCTCGCTGCCTGTGGAAAAGAAGCGAGCATCTCTCGCGCACCGTGCCGCGACTCAGTCGGCATGGTGTGCATTACCGCGTCTCTATCGCCTTGCTTGCAGCCGCTTGCATGCATGCCGGCACAAACGCCGAAAAGCAGGGAAACGCCGATGATGGGTTGCAAAAAGTTGCCGTCTGCCGCGGCGGCTGATACGATGGCGGTGGTTGGAAGCGGTCGAGCCGACGCGCCCTGCGTCGGCCCCCCATCGAGCACTCGCGTTTGGCGCCCGTCATGCGTGATTTACTGGGTTGGAACATCTCTTGCGGTCGTTGGGGCGGAGTACGCGTGCGGGTGCACGCCTTTTTTTTCTTCACCGTGGCCCTGATCTTGTTGCTTTGCTCGCAGGGCACGGCCGCGCACACGCTCGCCTACGGGCTCAGCGCCACGCTGGTTCTCTTCGCTTCGGTCGCGCTGCACGAGTGGGCCCATTGCGCTGCGGTTTATCGCATGGGCGCGTTGCCCGAGCAGGTGGTCTTGTGGCCTTTGGGCGGACTGGTTCCGCCAAAGAGTTTTCACGATCCGCAAAGCGAGGTGGCCAGTTCGGCTGCCGGTCCGGTGGCCAACCTGCTCATGGCCATCGTGCTTTTGCCCATCGCTGCTTCATCGGTTGGCTGGAGCCATCTGCTCAATCCGTTGCAGCCGCCGCTCTATGGTGAAGCGATCACCTGGCGCGTGGTCGCCGTGCAGGCGTTTTGGATCAACTGGTCGCTCGTCTGGGCCAATCTGTTGCCGGCCCCGCCCACCGACATGGCAAGAATCATTCGGGCACTGGCGCGCGAGGCCATGGGTAATCGTCGGGCGTTGCGGCTCATTGTGCGTACCGGCCGCATGGTCGGCATCGGTTTGTTGATCATCGCCTGGCTGATTTACGAGCCCAATACCTCGGCCTGGTTTGCGCTCGCCCTGCTCGGCATCTTTTTCTTCTTCAGCGCCCGCGACGACGCCGGTCGCCTTTCAACACACGAGCACGAAGAAGAACTATTCGGCTACGATTTCTCTCAGGGCTATACGAGCCTCGAACGAACGTTCGACCAGCCGCCCGTGCGAACAAGGCCCGTCGGACGAATACGCCGTTGGATTCAGCAGCGGCGCGAGGCACGGCTTCGCCGGCAACGACAGCTCGAAGAGGAAGAAGACCGCCGCGTCGACGACATCCTCAGCCGTTTGCGGCACACCGGCATGGAGGGCCTGACCGAAGAAGAACGGGCCCTGCTCGAGCGCGTCAGCCATCGGTATCGCAACCGGCTCGGACGGTAAGCAAGCCGGTCTGCTACCCCCGCGTTCTCTCGCCGCATTGCCACATTGCCGCATTCCATTCGGCACGTCATGCTGCGCCCGCGCCATGTCGTAGCAGGGGCATTTTCGGCTTCTTGGAGCAACGCGAACGGGGCGCCATCTTTGTCTCTTCGCGAAGCACCTTGCGGTTGCGGCGCCTCAACTCAGCACGCACCGTTCGGATGTGTTGACGCGGAAATGGGGCGGACCCGCGCCTTTTGCAAAGTGCCCATACGATGCGATCTCGTTCTGCCCGAAGACGCATGAATTTAATGGTGTTTTGCTCCCCGCGCCGGTTCAGCCCTTACGACCACGACTTGCCGGCTCACTGATCGATGATGTGTCGTGGTCATCTCATGCGATGTCGCGACCATTCGGTGCGCGTCCCCCCTTGGCGAAGGGGGTGTGCCGTGTTGGCTTTTCCGGCTGGCGCGATTTCTCGGCGATAACGCGATGAGCCTGGTGGCGGGAGATTTTTTTCCGCTCGGCTTTCTCCTCTCCTGCCCGTTTCGCGTGTGTTGTGGCGTAGATTTTTCAGGGGGAAGGCCCCGTTGACTGTGGCTGAAAAAGAGGCCCTGCCCGTCAGCCCGGTTGGTCCAACAAGCGTGGTCGCCGGCGGCCTGCCGCTCGAAAAACGCAAGGCCTTTGGCGAGTAGCTTCGCCCGTACGAAGACCACCAAATGTTTTGGTCATCGTGCGTGGTCGCCTTCCTGAAAAACCGGCCGCGCGGGGCCGCAGCGTTGGTCCAATGCTCCTCAGGGGCGTTCGATACGCAGGGTGTTGCCGGCGCCTTGCCGGCCATCCCAACAAAATTCCAAACCAAACCACACGTGCTAATGGAAACGCAACCCGCACCCTACAGCCCAACCGAGCCGATGGCCTTTTCGCCGCAGGCACCGCTCTGCCTGCCGGCTGCCAATCAACCGGCGTGCGACGATCGGCCGGTCGAGTTGGCGGCCACGCTCGAGAAGTGGTTCGGTCTACGTTTCGCCATTGTCGATGGTTCCTCGGGCAAGCTGTTGGTCGAGCAGCCCAGCCAGCCATGTGCCGATTGGGAAACCCGCGCCCAGTTGTGCCGCGCCGTGGCCAATGGGCAGCGTGCCGAAATCGTGGCCGAGGAAGACCCCTTTTACGTATTGGCCGTGCCGTTTCACATCGGACCCGATCAGGCCGCGCTCTCTGGCGACCAGCCCACCTGCTACGTGGCCGTGGCCACCATGCTGTCGCGGCCCATCGAGTCAGAGGCCGATGTTCAACGTGCCGCGCCGCTGGTTGGCGACAACGTCTCTCAAGTTGTGCAGTGGGCCTCGCAGCAGCCGATTTGGCCGCTATCAATTGTTCAGCGCGTGGCCCAATTGGCCATCGAACGCTGGCTCGCCCGCCAGCAAACCGCGCGGCTCGAGCGAGAGGTCGATCAGCTCTCCGAGCAAATCAGTTCGACGTACGAAGAGATCAGCCTGATCTACCGCCTGATTCAAAACCTGAAGCTCAACCACGGCATCGAAGATTTAGGCCGCCTCGCGCTGAGTTGGCTCGATGAGGTCGTGTCCGCCGAGGCGTTCGTCTTTTACGTGTTGTCGCCCGATGGCGCCACGCGTGTGGGCACCGATCAGCCGCTCGAGCCCGTTTTTCTCACCCGCGGCCGGGCCGACGTGAACGAAGCCGACTTCATGCAATTGGTCGAGTCGTGCCACCTCGATACGCACAGTCCGCCGTTCGTGGCCAATCCGCCCACAACGCAGCAACAGCCGTTCGCCTCGCTGGGCATTCGCCAGCTCGTGCTTGTGCCGCTTGCCGAGGGCGACAACCTCTTCGGTTGGCTTGCCGCCATCAATCATGCTGAAGGTTGCGAGTTCGGCTCGGTCGAGGCCAATCTGCTAAGCACCGTGGCTTCGATCTTGGGCATTCACCACGGCAACAGCGAGCTGTATCGGCAGCAGGCCGAATTGTTGGCCGGCGTCATTCGCGCTCTTTCGTCGGCGATCGACGCCAAAGACCCCTACACCTGTGGTCACAGCGATCGTGTGGCCCGCATTGCGGTAACGATCGGTCGCGAAATGGGGCTCGATGAAGAAACGCTCAAAACCGTCTACCTCGGTGGCCTGCTGCACGACGTGGGCAAAATCGGCATCAAAGACGAGGTGCTGCGAAAGCCCGGCCGGCTGACCGAAGAGGAATTCGAGCACATCAAAACCCACCCCGAGATCGGCTATCGCATCCTGGTCGATTTGAAGAAGCTGGGCGACGTGCTGCCGATCGTCCGCCACCACCACGAATCGTGGGATGGCCGCGGTTATCCTTCCGGCTTGGGCGGGCACGCCATCCCATTCCTGGCTCGGCTGGTGGCCGTGGCCGATGCCTTCGACGCCATGGCCAGCGACCGCCCCTATCGTCGGGGCATGGACGACGACAAGCTCGACACCATTTTCCAAAAAGGCTCGGGTAACCAGTGGGATCCGGAAATCGTGGCCGCCATGTTCCGCGTTCGGAAAACCGTGGGCGACATTGCCCGCGAAATCACGGCCGATCCCGTGCCCGAGTTGGCCGGCCTCACCCGCTGAAAAAACGCGGCCTCACACCGGTGCCCGACACTGGCAACCGAAAAAATGCCGTGTCTCTGGAGGAGAGCAGCCCGGCGCTTCAGCGTTTTGCTCGGCGCAGGCGTCCCACGTACACCAGCACGACGAAATCGTAGAGTGCGTGCGTGACGATCGCCGGCAGCAGATTGTCGCACCACCAGTAGAGCAGCCCCAGATACACGCCCATCAACGTGGCGAATACGAAGTAGGCGGGCGACAAAAAATGAACCAGCCCGAATAGAAGGCTCGACAACCCTAGCCCCGCCGCCATGCCGAACCGCGCGGCCGTGTGGTGCAGCACGACACCCCGAAACAGCAGTTCCTCCCCCACGCCCGCCGCCAGCGATACGGCCATCATCTCAAGCAGCGTCCAGCCCTCGAACAGCGGCACCAGCAATTCATCCACCATCCGCACTAGGCTGCGCAAGGGCCCCACGGGAAAAAGCACGGCCACACCCACGGCCGTCAGCACGGGCACGCTCGCCGCAGCACCGGTGAGCGCATCGCCAAAGTCCAACGCTACGGTTTCCCACGGCGACGAGCCCAGCAACCGGCCCACAATCCATGCCACGCCCGCCAGCGAGGCCTCGAGCCCTATCACAGCCCAGCGCGCGGCCACCGATAACGGCAACACGTCGCTCGTCGATCTCGAAGGCTCATCGCGCAACGCCGTCTGCCCTTTCGTCCACGGTTCGCATCGTTCGGCCTCGGCCAGCTTTCGCCACTCAACTTCGCCCGCCGCCCCTTTTCATCGGTTCGGCCGCTCCGCTTCCACTCCGTTTGGTTCGTCGGCTCGGTCGCGGGTGGACGGTTCGATTCCGACGGATCGTTCGAGCAATCAGCCGTTCAACCCAATCCATGGCTTGTCTCTGCCGGGTCGTTCCTCGCCACTGCCGCACCCGGCAGTTTGGTCCGCGGGTTGTTGAAACGCCTCGTTCGTCCACAGCCCCTGTCTCTTATACACATCTC
>WGDQ01000295.1 GCA_015493185.1 Planctomycetaceae bacterium | reverse complement strand
GGGCCGGCCGTTTTGCCAGCCCGGTTCAGCGGGAGCCCAACCAGTCGTCCGGCCAACGGAGAGGGGAATCGCCAAGAAGACTCGGGAAACGGACCTGCCGCGTCCGATTCGGCCGTCACGGCCGGCCCAACATCAGCAGCCACGCAGCAGCAAGCCGCCAGTGAGCCGGCAGCGATGCCGCCGGGCCCGATGCTCGTGCCGCCGGGCGACGGACCGCAAAACGACGCGCTTCACGCCGATGGGCCGATCGCGGCACATGCCGATCGTTCGCAGCCTAAGCCCATCGCCTCGTCGCTGCCGCAGCGTCCCGCCACATTTGCGCAGCGCCCGCCGCACGACCCGTTGCAGCGCGCCGAACCGCAGCAGGGCCCGACATCCGCACCGCCCGCGTCGAGCGCCCAGATCGAACGTTTGCCTTCGCTGGCGGCGAGCGAACCATCGAAGCCGGCCTCCGAAGGCGCCGGGGCCGATGATGGCCGGGCAGCTCGATCACAAACGCCCCAAGCGCCCCGGCCCATTGTCGATGGCGGGCAGGCGGCCGATATGGCAAGCAGTGTGCCCCTTGGTGGTCAGGCCTCGACCGGTCGCGGGCGTACCGGAGCGCAAGGTGCTGCGTCGCGGGTCGACCGCGAATTGCAGCTCGTCGCACGGCAGGCTGCGGTGCACACGCGTCGCGGTTTTGCCCAGGCCAACCGCATGGCGCTCTTCTCCGCGCGGGCCGAGTTCATCGAGGCGCTGAGCATCGTGGCCCAAGCCGTCGATGCCGTCGAGCAAACCAACGTTCACACGCAAGCGTTGGCAGCCGGTTTGCGAGCCTTGAAAGAAGCCGACGATTTCGTGATTCGTGGTTCGCGACTCGAAGCCGACATTGATTTGGCCACCGTCGTGGCCGGACATCGCACACCTGTTTTGAAGGGCGACGACGTGCAACGCACCGACGAGGGCCTTGCGGTGTCGACGCTCGTGGCTCGCCAACGCTACTACAGCTACGCACAGCAGCAGCTTGCCCTGGCGGCGGCGGGCCAACCGGCGGCTTCGATGGCCCTTTATGGGCTAGGGCGCGTTTATGCTGCGTTGGCGGCCGAGCAGCACCAATTGCTCCGCGATCCCATGCCCAAGGCCCTCGTGTTTCATCAAGCTGCGCTCGAGGCCCAACCGTCGAATTATTTGGCCGCCAACGAAATTGGCGTGTTGCTAACTCAGTTTGGTCGCTACGCCGAAGCACGTCGGGCATTGGAACACAGTGTGTCGGTCAAGCCGCAAGCCACCACCTGGCACAACCTGGCGGTGGTGCTCGATCATTTGGGCGATCGCGCGGCGGCCCATCGCGCCCGTGAGCTTTCGATCGCCATGAGTCGGGGCCAAGGCGGCGGCGCTGCGGTGGCCGGCGCGAACCAACCGACGGTCCAATGGGTTCGTCCGGAAACGCTGGCCGCTACGTCGGCCGGTGAGCCTGTGCCGGTGGTCAAGCCGCGCGATGCGTCGAAGCCGCAGCCCCGAGGTTCCGGGTCCGGTGCTGCTCCATCGTCGACACGTCGCGGCTTGTCGCGTGTGATTCCCTGGTTGGCTCCTGAAGAGAAGCAGATGAAATGAGAATCGTAGCTGCCTGCATTCTGTCGCTGCTAACAATCGCCGCGCTGACTGTTTTCATGGCGCGCGCCGAACCGGTGGTCTCGACATCGGCCACAAGCGGCCCTAGTGGGTTTGTACCGCAATCGCGGCGCTCACACACGCCGCAGGGTTCACACACGTCGCGGCGGGTCGCGCAGGCGTCGCAAGCTGGCTCGGCGTCGCAGGCATTGCGTGGCACGGTTACGTCGGGCTCGCATGCGGCGGCCCCCGTTGCCAAGGCAAAGAGCGGTTGCTCGCGAGCCGTTTGGGTGCCCGTTCAACTCAGCCCCGAGGCGCAAAAGGTCATCGAGCGTTGTCAGGCCCTTTCGCCCGCTGCACCGCACTGGATTCACGGTGTCGACTGCACGGCCGGCAGTTGTTGCCCAAGCGGACCAGGTGGCCCGTCGGGCGAGGCCCATTGGAATCAGGCTGGCCCGATCGACTGGCAGTATTTTGCTCAGGGCGAATACATCGGACCGGCTCGGTTGCGCCACGTTCCTTCGTACCGATTGCGAGTCGACGATCAGCTCGAGCTGGTCTATCGCGTCACGCGCGATGAGATTGCCGAACCGTACGAATTGAACGTGGGCGATCAGGTCCGTGTGGAATCGTTCACCGATCCGGCACTGAACCGCGACCTGATCATTCAGCCCGACGGCACGATCACCGTGCGGCTGCTCGGCCAAATTCGCGCGGCCGGACGCACCGTAGAACAACTGCGGAAAGACCTCGAATCGCGTTATCGCCGCTATTACCACGAACCGGCCATCACCGTCACCCCGCTGCGGGTGAATACGAAGCTCGAAGACTTGCGGGCTACGGTCGACAGCCGCTTCGGTCAGGGCGGCCAAAGCCGTCTGGCGCGCATCACGCCCGAAGGCACGATCTCGCTGCCCGTGCTCGGCACCGTGGTGGCTCACGGCCTGACGCTCGACGAGCTCGAGGTGGAGCTGAACGAACGCTATGCCATGGAGATCAAAGGCATCGAGGTCACGCCGGTTTTGGTGGCCCGCGCGCCGCGGTTCGTGTTCGTTCTGGGCGAAGTAGCCGTGCCGGGGCGCTACACGCTCGATAGCCCCACCACGGTCATGGGCGGCATCGCCCTGGCCGGTGGCTGGAACGTGGGCGGCAATCTGCGGCAGGTGGTCGTGTTTCGCCGCGGCGACGATTGGCGGCTAATGGCCACGATGCTCGATCTGCGGGGGGCCCTGTTGGGCAAGCGCCCCTGCCCGGCCGATGAAATCTGGT
>WGDQ01000294.1 GCA_015493185.1 Planctomycetaceae bacterium | reverse complement strand
GGACGCACCAGTCGTTCTGGATTTCTCACCGGCAACCGAACGCTGAGCATAACGGTGCATGGCCTAGGTTGTGCGTTGCCACACCGCCGCGACGATTGCTCGTATAGTGGACAGCAAGCGGCCTTCATTCTAGCCTGAGAAGGGCGGGTTCGCGAAACCGGCCCGGCAGAGCTAGCGAAAGAGTCCAAAATTCGGGTGCAAACCGCGGCGTTGGTTCGACTCCGTCGCCCCAGATGCAGTGCGTCGCATCTAGACGGTGGCATCTAGAAAAAAGACCCGGCGGCTGCCGGCCTGCCCCAAACATGCCGGTAGCACGCCATGCAACGGCCAGGAAAGCCACCGGCGGCCCGGGACGACCGGTTCTACCGGGGTGGGGCCATTGTCAGCTCAGCATTGTTTCGCACCGGCCACACGAACGCCTCGCCTCCGTGTGTCCGACTCACGGGGGGCAACGCACATTTGCTTTCGGGGTTCACGAACATTGTCATGACTGTTTCTTCCTCGTACCAAACGCGTTTGTTAAACGGCCTCCGTGGCTCCCGCCGTTTTCGCAATGCGTCGCGGCAAGCGCACCCCACGCGTTGGCTCCGCGGCACCGCCGTCGCTTGTTGGCTGGGCTTCGTGTCCATCAGCCTGGTTGTCGGCTATTGGCCCGTCGGGGCATTGGCTGATCCGCTACCGGCACAAAAAGCTCTCGAGCGATTTCAATTGGCCCCGGGTTGCCGCATCGAGCTTGTGGCCTGCGAACCTCAAGTGATCGATCCGGTTGCCATCCGCTTCGATGAGCAGGGGCGCCTTTGGGTGGCTGAGATGCGCGATTATCCCTTTCCGTCCGAGAAGGATGCGCCGCCGCAGTCGCGTATCGTGGTGCTCGAGGACCGCGACGGCGATGGCTTTTACGAAACGTCACGCCCTTTTGCCGAGCACCTCTTGTTTGTGAACGGTTTGCAGCCGTGGAAAGGCGGCGTAATCGCCACCTGCTCCGGCCGGATCGTTTACCTGAAAGATACTGATGGAGACGGCCGCGCAGACGTTGAAGAGACATGGTTCCGCGGCTTCGCAGAACGCAATCCGCAACTGCGGGCCAGTCATCCGCGGTTGGCTCTCGACAAACACGTGTACGTCGTCAACGGGCTACGAGGTGGCGAGGTCGTCGATCCGCGGCGTAAAGACATGAAACCCATTGCGCTGCGTGGAATGGATTTTCGCTTCGATCCCTGGAGCCGGCAGGCCGAGGCGATCACGGGCATGGGCCAGTTTGGACAAACGTTCGACGATTTCGGCAACCGCTTCGTATGCAGCAATCGCAATCCCATGATCCATATCGTGCTCGAACACCGCTATCTGCGGCGCAACCCGCGACTGGCCGTGGCATCGCCCACGCACGATGTGGCGGCAGCCGGCGAAAAGTCGCACGTGTACCCGATCAGCCGGGCGTGGACCACATCGACACTGCACGCCGGACAGTTCACCGCGGCATGCGGCGTTTGCATCTATCGTGGCGACGCGTTGCCGGCCGAAATGTACGGCAACATGTTCGTCTGCGAGCCCACGGGCAACCTCGTGCATCGCGAAATCGTGGAACCGGATGGCGCCACGTTTCGTGCCCGACCAGCCCGAGAAAAGATAGAGTTTCTTGCCACAGCCGACGAGTGGTTCCGCCCCGTTTTCCTCGAAGTAGGCCCCGACGGAGCGCTCTACATTGCGGACATGTATCGCGCCGTAATCGAGCATCCGCAGTTCATGCCGGAGGAGTTGCGGAACCGGCGCGACTTGCGAGACGGAAATGACCGAGGGCGCATCTACCGCATCGTCGCAGCAACGGCCGCCGGTGCGCCGAGCAAGAGCCGACCAGCAACGCCGCAGGCCGTATTTGCAGGTGCGAGCCTGGAACAGCTTGCGGCCCAGCTCGAGCATCCCAACGCATGGTGGCGCACCACGGCGGCTCGATTGATCTATGAAAAGCGTGATGCGTGGAGCACGATGAGCCCCCTTGAACACATGGCATGCAAAGGCGCCACAACGCCGGCACGAATCGAGGCTCTTTGGCTACTAGACACACTAAACGACGGCGTGTCCGACGATTTGCTCGGACGGGCCCTCGCCGATTCGGACCCGCGTCTGCGAGAGCAGGCCGTGCGTCTGGCCGAATCGCGTCTTGCTCGAAAGCCTGATCTGGCTAACGCTGTTTGCGGGCTGGCACAGGACGATGACCCCCGGCTGCGGTTTCAGGTGGCATTGAGCCTCGGAGAATTGATCGCCGCCGATCCGAAATCGCTCGACAAGCCGCTGCGCGAACGCGCGTTGGATGCGCTCGCAGAGATCGCCCTGCGCGATGCGGCAGATGTTTGGACACGCCGGGCCGTAGCCAGCTCGGTTCCCAACGCGGCCGATCGTTTGTTGGTGCGGCTATTGCGGCCCCCGTTTGCCGAGTTGGACGAGGCCAGGCTCGAACTGCTGGCGGAGATTAGCCGCCTTGTTGGAGCCGACAACGACATTTCCCAAACCCGCGTGGCGCTGGCCAGTGTGCTGCTGCCGGCAACAGGCGTTCGGCTTCCTATCGCGGTACAGCAAGAAGTGGTGATCGGATTGGCAGAAGGTCTGCGGCGCCGCGGCCGATCGTTAGCTGACGTGGTATCGCAACTCTCTGAATCAAGTTCGCCCATGTCGGCCACGGCGGCCGAAGTGCAGCAAGCACTCGACCGCCTGTTCACAAATGCGATCGATACGCTCGCCGAAGCCGCACCGCCCTACGATGGCACGACTGAAACGCTCAGACGTTCGTTGAGCCTGTTGCGTTTCGCCCCTTTCGATCGTGTGGCAACCACCGTGTCGGAAATGGTTGGCAATGCGGAAGCGCCTCAGCAGTTGCGTCTAGCCGCCGTCGAAGCGCTTTCTGCACATCGCGACCCGGGCGTAGCGGATCTGCTGTTGCAACACTTTTCGTCCGCATCGCCTCGCATTCGCAGTGCGATTGTCGGGGCGCTCTTGCAAACGTCGCCACGAATTCACGCACTGCTCGATCGCATCGAATCTCGTAAAATCGCCGCCGGCGAAATCGGGCCTCTCAAAGCCGCCTCGCTTCGTCGGCATCGCGACCCAAAGGTTCGTCGGCGGGCTCAACAGATTCTGGCAGCCGCCTCGGCTGATCGACAACGGGTGATCCAGCGCTATCGCCCTGCTCTCAAGCAAACGGCCGATCCGCGTCGCGGTCGCGAGATTTTTCAGAAGAACTGTAGCAGTTGCCACCGCATCGCAGGAATCGGCGTCGACGTTGGGCCCGACATCGCCGATTCGAGAGTCAAGCCGCCACAGCAATTGCTCACCGACATTCTGGCTCCCAACCAGGCGATCGACAACAACTTCATC
>WGDQ01000293.1 GCA_015493185.1 Planctomycetaceae bacterium | reverse complement strand
TGACGATCAGCGCCGTGCCAGCCGCGACGTCTTCGACCGGCCACTGCGGAATGAGGGCCCGGCGGCGGACGGGGCGACCTTTTCGATCGGGCTTTTCGACTTCGCCCCAACGATACGCGGTGATGCGACCGTTGTTGCCGTGATAAACCCACTGGCCGCTGGCGGCGACGGCCTCGCCCGGCAATCGCTGGATGAACTGGCCCGACTCGAGCGCGAAGACGTGACCGCGATTGATCATGGCCGGACCGGCCACCATGATGGGCGATCCGCCCACGTGCCCGTAGCGTTGGAGGTGAAAGTAAACCAGCTCGCCGTTTTTCAAACCGAACACGGCCGGCACAGCCCGACCGGTGGGCACCAGCAGGCGGTCGGCCCCAATGGCAAGATAACCCTGCGAAGCAATGCCGCTACGGGCATTGGCACCACCGTGGGGCTGGGGCATGTAAAGATCGCCCGAGGTGTCGTTCAGCCAGAGGACCTTGCCGGTGTCGGCATCGAGGGCGTAGAGATAAATGCCATCGCTGGGCCAGATGCCGGCCCCGAAATAGACGATGCCCTGATGCACGACCGGACCGCCACGCGCCGGCCAGCGGGAGATCATCCGCTCGTTGCCCAATATCTTGGCGTCCGACGGTCCGCCACGACGGCGCCAAACGAGTTGGCCGTCGGAGGCGTGCAGGCAGTAGAGCCAACCATCGTCGCTGGCGACCAGCACGCGGTTGTTCCAAACCGCGGGAGCGAAACGGATGGGGCCCTCGGTGTAGTACGTCCATCGCAACAGTCCGGTCGAGGCGTCGATGGCGTACACCTTGCCGTCGACCGAACTGCCAAAGTACACCATGCCCTGAGCGATCACCGGATGATGGGCGCGGTCGAACGCCATGCGGTCGGACCGGGGCCACGCCCTGACAGGCGCCGCCACGCTGTAGGTCCAGGCCAACTTCAAGTCGGTCGGCAGGCGCTCCGAAGTTGATCCGCTGCGGGCGGCATCGGCCCGGTACATGGGCCAGTCGGCCCCTCGGACCGTGGAGGCATGAGCGAGCACGGCAAGACAAACGACCGCGACCGGCCAGAAGAGGCGAGCAACAATGGCTTGACGACACATGATGAGTTTCCGAAAGACCATGAGAGGCTGCGAGTGTGCGAACGTAAACGAGTCGGGGTTCCATGCCGGGTGAACGCCGGCCGAACCCGGATGCACGCCGGGGCTCGCGGATAAACGAGCGGATAAACAAGAAGATAACCCAGAAAAGGTGGCAATGACAAAGAACGCTCGCACACCGGCGAGCCAACCGCGGTGCGAGGCCCGCGCGCAAAACAGCGGCATGGATGGGTGTGCAGAACCGTGTTGCACATAGTTCGTGAACAGAAAAGAGACATGCGGAGAGGCCGAAAATCTGGAAATAGGGCGATGGAATAAGCAGACGGGGGGTTCTTTGGCGTTCGGTTCCTGCACGGCAGTTTTTTTCAGCCCCCGCCGCTGACAAGCTGGCAAATTCGTAGCGGCAGGAGCGTTGCAAAGGAGGGGGGAAAGCTAATGGCACGCGTTGCGACCAATCTGTTCGACAATATGCCAGACGCACTCGCCGAAGAGCAGTTCGACGTGCTGATCGAAAGCGGCCATGTGCGGATCGAGCGAATCGTCTCGCGAGGGCATGCCTCGCCCGAGGGGTTCTGGTACGATCAGCCGCACGACGAGTGGGTGTTGCTGCTGCGCGGCCGCGCGGCCGTGGAGTTTGAGAAACCACCGCAAACCGTGGAAATGGGACCCGGCGACAGCACGCACATTGCCGCGCATGAGCGGCACCGCGTTGCCTGGACCTCGCCGGACGAACCGACCGTGTGGCTGGCGATCCACTTTCCGGCGACCGCTCGGGAGCAAACGGCGCAGGATGGAACTTGACGACGTGCGACGGGGCGGAACCGGACGTACCCGACGCGACGCGGGGGGAGGCGGCTGAAGTTGTGGCGAACCGGAATCGGCATGCCGCTTTTCTTGGCAGGTGTGGCCGCCAAGCACTGCGAGGAGCAAAGGTTGACCCTGGAAACAGCCGAATCTTATAGTGATTGGGGCTGGCCGGGTCGTTTGCCAGCGGTCTGCGAGCCTGGCGAAGACAGGCGGTTTGTAGCGGTCGCAGTCGCCGTCGCTTGCATACATAGGCCGATCGTCGGCAGAACGTCGACACGGCGGCGAAAACAGTTCAAAAAAACAGCCGGAGGGCGGCTTTTTGCCGGACGCGGATAGCCGGCACGCGGGCGAGTCAGGGGCGTTGGAATGCGCCGGCGTGCGTGTGAAGAATAGAGAATAGAAGGGAAAGAAGAGAACAGCCGCGCGCCGCAGACGCGTGGGAGCGGCTCGCCCCCCTTCCATCGCGAAACCCATCTGTCGCGAAAAACTATCGCGAGGATTTGGCGGGAAGAAGATTTCGAGCGGAGGACTTTAACGCAGCGGAGCCGCGCGGAGAGGGCCGGATGTTTCGTGAAAGTGCGGCGTGTTGCCGCTAAGGAACTTCGAAGACCAGAAAACGAACAACATCGGAGACAGGGGACTGTTTTATCGAGGCTTCTAACCCATCGAGGTTGATGTGAAAGCGAATCGTCCACAATCCAAGCGCAACGCGGCCCTGCTCGGTGTGGGGCTCGATGGCGACGATGGTCATACGCGGATCACACGTGGCAAGAATTTTCTGCTCTACGGTGGGTCGCAAGAGACGCACGAGGTGATGCAGGAGACCGCGGTCCGCATCAACGAAGATCTCGACA
>WGDQ01000292.1 GCA_015493185.1 Planctomycetaceae bacterium | reverse complement strand
TTACAGGCATACAACAGCAAGTTCTATTACCTCATCGTGCAGGGAAGCAATCAAGGCGATGGCGTGAGCCGTGCTCCGATTACCGGCAACGAAACCGTGCTCGATGCCTTGGCCGACGTCGGTGGTTTGAGCTCCACATCCGATCGCCTGCGGGTGTGGGTGGCCCGCCCCACGCCGGGCGACTCAGGGCAGGACCAGATTCTGCCGGTCGACTACGCGGCCATCGTACGCTACGGCGATCCATCAACCAATTATCAGCTTTTGCCGGGTGACCGCATCTACGTGGCGGAAGATCGCATCTCGGCATTCGAGGCGGTTTTGGGCCGTCTAACGCAGCCGATCGAACGTATCTTCGGATTCACGCTGCTGGGTGCTCAAAGTGTTCAAACCATGAACCGTTTCCCGCAAGGCTTCCGAGGACAACAGTTCTTCTAATCGGCTCAGTTGCTTAATCGCGGCATAGTTCGGCTCGCAAGCGGCCGTTCGGCAACGGGCATCAACACATGCCTGTCGCGGGCACCAGTGCCGGTGCAACAGAGACTCTGTCGAATCAATCTTGAACTCTCTTGGGTGTGTGGGAGCAGAGCAGATGGTCAACATCATCGCAGACCACGCTGTGAGTCGCGTGCAGGATCTGGCACGCTCATCGTGGTTGCTGACGCAAACGCCGTGGCAACATGGTCGGATATGGATCGCTTGCCTCGCCGTTTGGCTGGCATGTGGCGCGGTGGCCGAAGCAGCAGGGGCCCCGGCGCTACCCGGTCCGGCCCGACGTTTACAGGTCGGACGCCCGGCCGCTCCAGCACGACCCTACGGCTATTTTCCCACCCAGTGGAGCCGTTGGCCCTGGCAGCCGGCAGAGATCAAACCAAGCCGAAAGGAATCCGAACCATCGGAAGCGGGCGAAGAAACCACCGAGCAGCCCACCCCCGACCAGACGGAAACGCCCGGGAAACTCGAGCTTCCCGAAGAGGGCGAGGGGCTACCGGCGCCGCCTTCGGACGAAGAGGGATTGCCCCCGCTCGAGCTGCCTGACGTCTTCCCGCCCGACGAGCCACCGGCTGAGGTGCCCGAGGGCGAACCCACACCAATGCCGCCGAGCGATCTGCCGGCGGTTCCCGGCACGCCCCCGCCTCCTCCACTGCCCGAGGGCAACAGCGCGCCGCCGGAACTGCCGCCCGATCTAGCGCCGCCAAGCGACCAAACCCGATATCGTTATCACCGAAAAGCACCCCTTGCGCCCCAACTGCGGCCTGCAATCGCCGGCCAAGACGCTCAAGGCGATCGCGCGATTGAAAAATCGCGTGAAAAAGCAAACCGTGTCGTGTCGGTTTGGCAAGGATTCGATCCCGACCGGCATCGCACCGCCGTGCGGCATGCGGGCGTGCGCCCTGTACCCCGCGCAGCGTTATCTGCATCTGCTGCGCCAGGTGGCCGATTCAGCACCAGCACGAAGCCCACGATCGAAGCAACCCGCGATCGCAACAGGCTTCGGAGCACCGGCCCCGATCTGCCCGGCCTGCACGATCCACGTCAACTTCGCGTCAACCCGCGATCGACAAGCCGCCCTGTCTCACCAGAGGGCGTAGTACCCACGGCATGGAATACGTCGGCCACGGGAGCAACCACCAGTGCGCCACGCAATCCGCTGCGGTCGTCCCATCGGTTGCGACCCTACGGCCGCGCAAACCACGATGCGCCGCATGCCGAACCTCGCCGGGCACTGCGCGACAATCCATTGCGATAGCGCCCCCGAACCGCGATCGAGCATCCGCCGTCAGTGCGCGATATCGCTCTGCGCGGTTCCGAACGCCCCCTTTCTCATCGATCCGATTGAAACGGGGCGAACCGCCGATCCGGAAGGAGGCCGATCGCAAACGACCGGCACGATACAGGCCGGGCATGCGCTGCATCGCCGATTTTTCTCCGGGACTGGCTTTTTGAGGGCCGTGTGTTCAACGCAATGGCCGAAAGAGGGCTGCCCTCTGGTCGCTGTGGCAGGGCACTAGAACGACTCGGCCAGCACCGCCGCAATCCGCTCGGCTGCCCGGCCGTCCCAGAGCTCGGGGCATTTTCCCTGCCGATACGTGCCTTCCAACACTTCTTGCAGGTGGCGGCGCAGCTTGTCGGCGTCGTTACCAATCAGTGTGCTGGTGCCTTGCTCTACGGTAACGGGCCGCTCGGTGTTGGGACGCATGGTCAGGCAGGGCACACCTAGTGCCGTCGATTCTTCTTGCAGGCCGCCTGAGTCGGTTACCACCACCTTGGCCTGTGATGAGAGCGCAAGAAAGTCGAGATACCCTAGCGGAGGCAACTGCACGATATTGGCGGCCGAAGCGAGCCGATCGGTCAGTTCGAACTCGTCCAG
>WGDQ01000291.1 GCA_015493185.1 Planctomycetaceae bacterium | reverse complement strand
CGCGCTGAATTCGGAGCACAGTACATTGGTCTATGGGGGCCATGCGGAAAAAGGATGGCTGTGGGATCGCGCGCGCCTGCCACCTTGCTGGGGATCGCAGGTGGAAACGAATTCGCTGATGCCTGGCCGGAACGTTATTTGATGCCGGAACTGCGCTGAATCGCGCCGCGAACTCCGAGCACTTCTGGGTGTCGGGCGATTTTGTCGGAGAATGCCCGGGCGTCGCGAACCACGGGGCGTAGCTCCCGCGTGAGCTGTTCTACGTTGGCCGCTGCCTTGGTCAGATTCTGGTAAAGGTCTGGATTGTTGAGCAGTTGCCCCAAGGTGCCTTCAGGCCGACTAAGACGGCCGCTGAACTCCGTGAGATCGGAGAGCAGCACGTCGAGGTTTTCGATGGCGCGGTCAATGTTGGCCACGAGGCGTTCCCCTTCGCGCCCCAAAGGCTCAGTGAGGCCTTCCATGTTTTTGAAATTACGCTCAGCCACGTCGATGGTGCTTTCCAGCTTGGCGAACGTTTCTTCAAGATCGGCAAGCAGATCGGGAACCCGTTCGAGCGACTGACGCAGTCGTTCGCGAAGCTCCTCGTCGCCGACTACGCTGTTGATGCTGTCAACCGCTTGTTGCACACTGTCGATCACTTGTTCGGCCTTGTTGATGATTCGGCCGCCCTGTTCGGCATTGGCGTCGATCGTGTCGGTTACACGGCGGGCCAATGTACCCACCTCTTCGCTAGTGGTAGCGATCGAGCGGATGGCGACAGACAGATCGCCTTGAAGTTGCGTAATGACTTCGAGCGGGTCGCTTTCGACCACTCCCACGACAAGTTCGCCGGGTTTGACCGGATCGGCGGGCAGGCTTTCGTCGTTGGTCGGTACGAACTCCAGCACAGCGTCGCCGCCAAGCACACTGCGTTGGATGCGACAGATTTCGTTTTTCCGCACGACCTTGTCGGCCTGCAATGCGACCGTAACGATCACGCCCCCCGCGTCGGCGAAGGTGACATCGGTAACGCGTCCGATGAGAATGCCGCTCTTTCGCACGGGCGTATCGCGGCTGACCCCCGGTGCTCGGGGGAAATGGATGTAAATGGTTTTCGTTTCCTGAATCAGGGCCGGCACTTCACCAAATAGCACGATCAGGATGCCGACGATGATCAGTGTGGCCAGCACCAACACGCCGACGCGAAATTGGACAATCCGTTCATCCATCGAATAGCCGCCTTGTCGTGATCGCCGATTTATTGCAAGTGTCGTCTGGCGATGATTCGTTCAGCTCGCCATAGCAAGCGCTGTGGCCGTTCTTTTGTGACATGTTGAAGTTTTGCACGCGTGTGGCATCGAACCGCACGGCGGGTGCGGGTGATGGTGCAACAGCAGTAGCGTGTTCAAACGGCTTCACCGATTTCCATTAGCCGCTCACGGGCCTCGCCTCGAACGAATTGCGTAACGCGCGGATCGTCGGCGTGATCGATTTCGTCAACGGTGCCATCGAATAGTATTTGCGATTCGTCTGCCGACAACCGCGACAGTGGATAGAGCATCACGATGCGGTCAGCCACTTTGTGGGCTGTTCGCATGTCGTGCGTCACCAATATGCTGGTTACAGGATGTCGCCGACGTGTGCGCAGGATCAACTCGTTGATCACGTCGCTCATGATGGGATCCAGCCCCGTGGTTGGTTCATCGTAGAGCATGACCTCGGGTTCGAGGATCAGTGCCCGGGCCAGCCCAACTCGCTTGCGCATGCCCCCCGAAAGCTCTGCCGGCTTCTTTTCCAGCACTGAGAGGGGAAGCCCGACCTCGCGGATACGAGCATGGACCATGGAAGTGATTTCCTCTAGCGACTTGCGTGTGTGTTCCTTGAGCGGAAAAGCGACGTTTTGGAATACGGTCATGCTGTCGAACAATGCTGCCCCTTGAAAGACGAATCCGAAGCGGGTTCGCTGTTGCGACAGCTCGCGTTCGCGCAGAGCGAACATGTCGCTACCGTCGAAAAGCACGGTGCCTCGCGTTGGCCGAACCAGGGCGATGATGGTTTTCATCAGTACGGTTTTGCCGCAACCGCTTTCTCCGATGATGGCCAGTGTTTGGCCTCGAGGAACGTGCAAATTGATGTCGCGCAATACGCGCTGCCGCCCGAATGTGACGTGCAGCGAGCGCACCTCGATTAGTGCCTGCTGTGCGTCGTGTTCGTGGGCGGTGGGGGCAGTGTTGCGAGACATCATGTCGGTGAATTCTTGCGATGCGTGACACAACGAAATGGGTCGGGCCGACCGCATCTGAAGAGGACTACGATTCGCAAGTGGTGTTGGTTGTTGCTGTCGAAAAACCGCATGATCGGTATTGGGATTCGCTAGCGAAGCATCTGGGCGGTCTCTGCGGCGGCTGCGCACCCGGAAGGTCGTACCAGGCAACGCGGCGAACGATTCAAATGAGGCGGCCGGCCTCAGGCCAGAGCGTATAGTAGATCGAATCAAGCAAAATCCCGAGCATCAGGTCGATAGCCAGAATCGTGACGAACGAATAGACGAATGCCCCCGTGGCGGCGCGTCCTACGCCTTCGGCACCAGGATCGCAGTGAAACCCGCGATGACAACTAATCAGCGAAATCGCAGCGCCGAAGAAAAAACTCTTGAACACGCCGCTGAACAGATCAAAGCTGCCAACGAAAGCTTGTGAATGTTCCCAGTAGTGGTGTGCGTCGATGTTCAAAATCACGATGCAATAGAACCAGCCGCCGACAATGCCCATGAAGTCGGCCATGATCGTAAGCGCCGGAATAAGCAGCAGGCAGCCTAGAAATCGGGGGACGACCAGATAAAAGATCGGATTTGCGCCCATGCTTGCTAACGCGTCGATTTGCTCAGTTACCCGCATCGTGCCCAGTTCGGCCGCCATCGCGCTGCCGACTCGGCCTGCCAGCATCGTGGCGGCCAAAACGGGCCCGAGCTCGCGGACCAACGACATATTGATCACGGCACCCAAACGGGTTTCGAGATGCAGCATGCGAAATTGCGAATAGCTTTGCACGGCCAACACCATGCCGATGAACGTGCCCGTTAGTGCTACGACGGGCAAACTGAGAACCCCGATCTGATAGAAGGCCGGCAATAGCGTGTCGCGACGAGGCAAGCGGGCGAACATCCACGAGAGAGTGCGCAAGGTGAACAACGAAATGTTGCCCAGTGAGGTGATCCACCCGATTACCACGGCACCCAGATCGGCCAACCACTCGGCAATTGGCCGAATGGCGCGGGGGGCGATTAGCTCGTCGCCAGTCGGGGAAGGGGTGACCTCGCTTGCCATAGATCGTTCGCTTACCCAGAGCAGTTGGTTTAACAGACCCGGCCGGCGCAGCGCGCCTCTTCGCGCCGGACTCTCGGCCATCTTCGTAGTTCGACGCTTGCGGACGTACCGCTTGAGGAATCTTTGACGCTCGGACTGGTAGTATCGGCAAAGAGAACCGCGCGTTGTAGGAAGTTGAGGTAGGAAGAATGGCGCAGGAAAGCGCGCTACGCCGGGGCCGACGATCAAAGCCTACGGACAACCGCAGCATTTTCCGGGTAGAAGCCGCATGGTGTCGTCGCAATGAAAAAAGGCCGCCGTTCGCCGGTGATGCCGGGAACGACGGCCTTGTAGAGCTTTTGCAAAGAGAGCTTATTAGACGGCGGTTGACTCCGGTGCTGTGATGTCTTACAGCCCGTGCCACCGCAGGGCGTTGGCGCCGCTGCAGATTCGGGCACGGTTTTTCTGACCCGGAGGGCGACTCGATTTACTCTTCTGAGCCGCTCTGGTCGTCGTCCGCTCCTTCGGCAATGGCGCCGACGGGCTGTTGCCCCTCGGTCGTTTCGCCCGTGAAGAAGAGCTGCTTTTTGCCGCCCACTTCCTTCACGTCGACACGGATCAGATCCTTTCCTTGGAACTCGCCGCGAAGCAATTCTTCGGCAAGGGGGTCTTCGATGTAGTTTTCGAGAGCGCGACGCAACGGTCGTGCACCGAAATCGAGGTTTGAACCCTTTTTGATAATGAATTTCTTCGCTTCGTCGGAGAGCTCGAGCTTCAGGCCCCGCTCGCTCAGTCGCTCGCGGACTTTCGCCAGCTCGATATCGATCACCTGCTTCAAATCTTCATTGGTCAGGTGGCGGAAGATGATCACATCGTCCACGCGGTTGAGGAACTCGGGCCGGAACACCTTCTCGATACGTTCGTTAACGCGTTCCTTCATGCTGTCGTACGAAGCGTCGTCGTCTGGCCGCTGGAAGCCGAAAGCGGCTTCGTTCTTGATGGCCTCGGCGCCGGCGTTCGTCGTCATGATGAGAATGGCGTTACGGAAGTCGACGTTGCGGCCGAAACTATCGGTCAAACGCCCTTCTTCCATGACCTGAAGCAGCATGTTGAACACGTCGGGATGCGCCTTCTCGATCTCGTCGAGCAGCACCACCGCGTAGGGCCGACGGCGAATTTTCTCGGTGAGTTGACCGCCTTCCTCGTAACCTACGTATCCGGGAGGCGCACCGATCAGTCGGCTGACGTTGTGCTTCTCCATATATTCGCTCATATCGATATGGATCAGCGCGTCTTCGTCGCCGAACATGAACTCGGCCAGGGCCTTGGCGAGCAATGTTTTGCCCACGCCCGTGGGGCCAGCGAAAATAAAGCAACCGGTTGGTCGTTTCGGGTCTTTCAAACCACTGCGGCTGCGTCGCACCGCCTTGGCAATCGATTTGATGGCCTCGTTCTGGCTGACGACCCGCTTGTGCAGCTCTTTTTCCATTTCCATGAGCCGCATCGAGTCTTCCGTAGTCATCCGGGTGAGCGGGATGCCGGTCATTTTGGAAACGACCTCGGCGATCACTTCCTCGTCGACCACACCGTCTTTCTCTCGCGATTTTTCGCGCCAATCGCGGGTGATCGACTGCTTCTTTTTTTTCAGCTTATCGGCCTGATCGCGAAGAGCCGCGGCCTTTTCGAAATCCTGGTTGGCGACGGCTTCTTCCTTCTCCTTATTCAGCCGCTCGACTTCCTCGTCGATTTCCTTGAGGTCAGGTGGACGTGTCATGGTGCGCAGCCGGACACGAGCGCCTGCCTCGTCGATCACGTCGATTGCTTTGTCGGGCAGGCAACGGCCCGTGATGTAGCGGCTCGACAGCTCGACGGCCGCAGTGATGGCATCGTCGGTGATTTGCACTCGATGATGTTGTTCATAGCGGTCGCGTAGCCCTTTGAGGATTTCGACCGTTTCCGACTTGGTCGATGGTTCAACCATCACCACCTGAAAACGACGGTCGAGTGCGCTATCTTTCTCAATGTATTTGCGGTATTCGTCCAGTGTCGTGGCACCGATGCACTGAATTTCGCCGCGAGCAAGCGCCGGCTTGAGCACGTTGGATGCATCGATGGCGCCCTCGGCGCCGCCGGCACCGACCAACGTGTGCAACTCGTCGATGAACAAGATCGTATTTTTTGCGCGACGAACCTCGTTCATCACGGCCTTGATGCGCTCTTCGAACTGGCCGCGGTATTTGGTGCCCGCCACCATCATGG
>WGDQ01000290.1 GCA_015493185.1 Planctomycetaceae bacterium | reverse complement strand
GCATGAAACGTCCCTCGTTTTCGACCCATTGTTCTTCCAGCGCTTGTATTCGCGAGGCGTAAAGGGCTTTTGCCTCGTGAATCATGCGTTGCACCCGCTGCAAGGCTTCATCCTGATTCAGCGTGTGCGGCACTTCAAGCTTCATTCGCGGCATTTCTGATTTCCTTTGTGTCGGTATTCGAGAGATCGCAGGCGTATGCGAAAGGTGGCAAACGGTTGATGCAAGGCAGACAGGTGATGGAGAAACCGACAACAGATTGAACGACCTGCCTTGCTAGAACAGGCAATCCAGTTGCCCCAACCAGTAGCGCACCGCATGGGCCTTGTCGGGCGAGCAGCCAAGCGGACCGGGGCCGTATGGGATATCTGTGGTTTGGACGTGGACAAAGCTATCGGCGCGCGTGACCGGCGCGAGTCACAGCCGACGAACAAGCAGCTTGGCGGCGTTTTCGCGGCTCAAACTCAACCGCTGTCCACCGGTCTCGATCGTCACCACGCCGGCCGACGGATGATTCTCGAGCACCACGGCCGTGTTTCCAACGGTGAATCCACCATCGCTCAAATAACGCAAAAACTCGGGCGACTGATCCAATACCCGTTCGAGCACCAGTCGGGTGCGATTCTGGCAGTTGGCCAGCGGTTCGCCTCGTTTGGTACGCAGCGTACCATCGGCATTGGGTATGGGGTCGCCGTGCGGATCGCACTTCGGATAACCGAGGAACTGATCGATTCGATCCACGAGCCGATCCGAGGCGGCGTGCTCGATACGTTCTGCCTCCTCGTGGATTTCGTCCCACGTCATGCCCAGCGTTTGCGCCAAAAACAGCTCGATCAAACGGTGGCGACGCAAAACGCGCAACGCCAGTTGGGTGCCCTGTTCAGTCAGGCGGACACCGCGATGAGCCTGGTATGTGACCAAGCCGGCATCGTGAAGCCGTTGCAGCATTGCCGTCACGCTGCCAGGTGTGACGGCCAAACGCCGTGCAACCTCGCCGGTTGAAACGGCCTCGGAGCCGTTTTCAGCGCGGATCTGATAGATTGCCTTGACGTAGTTTTCGACGGCGTGCGTTTCCAACGCCTATTCTCCGCGAAAGATCACATTTGTTGGATCGCTGCGAGCAGACACGACGCCAGCGTTATTTGTCGGATCATGTGGGGCGAATTGTCGAGGGGGCCTCGGATGAGCGTTCTGCATCGGCTCGCGTCAGTTCGCCATTTGGGCCGGCCGTGAGCGCAACAGGCCCGTCTTTTGTGACGGCAATCGTATGCTCGAAATGTGCACTCGGCTTTCCGTCGCGCGTGGCCACAGTCCAATGATCGGGCAAGGGGCGGACCTCTTTGGTGCCCATGTTGACCATCGGCTCGACGGCGATTACCAAGCCCGGCTCGAGCCGAAAGTCGGCCCGTCGCCGTAGGTCGGCACTAACGTAATTCGGCACCTGCGGCTCTTGATGCATTTCGCGACCAATTCCGTGCCCGACGAAACACTCGACGACAGAAAAACCGGCGTCCTTAACATAGGCCTCCATCTGTGCCGCGACCTCGCTCCACATGGAGCATTTGCCCATTTGCTCGATTGCTAGCATCAAGGTTCCTTCGGTTACGTCCAGCAGCCGGGCGACCTCGGGCGTGACCTGACCGCCGGCATGCGTGACGGCCGAATCGGCACACCAGCCATCTTTTTTGCAGCCGGTGTCGATGCTGAGGATGTCGCCTTCCCGCAGCACCCGGTCGCCTGGTATGCCGTGAACGATTTCGTCGTTCACAGAGAGGCACGTCACGGCCGGAAACGGCACCTTGCCTGGAACACCTTTGAACAGTGGGATCACGCCTTGCTGCTGGAAAAAAGCTTCGACTGCGGCATCGATTTCAGCGGTTGTTACGCCGGGGCGCACCAGAGACGCAGCCAACTGGTGAGCCTGCCAGTTGACGAGGCCCGCCTGTCGCATGCGTTCGATTTCGCGAGGGGAAAGCAGTTGTTGCACGTCGGGCTCTTGCTCCTGAATCAAGATTTTTGATGGTAACACCGAACCGAGCCCTCGAACGCTCATCCCAACACGCATCGGCCGGACAGCGAGTCTCGCCCAGCCACGTGCCCAAAGTACGCGGACTGGCGAGCGAGGAGCGTCGGCGGTTTCCGAGAAGCCATGGCGGCAAGCGCTCGATTCT
>WGDQ01000289.1 GCA_015493185.1 Planctomycetaceae bacterium | reverse complement strand
TCGGAAGCGATGCCCGGCGAACCAACCTTCCCGCCACCCCCGCCGGTACCCTCAGCAGTTGGCCCGCTGCGGCTGAACCCTCTGGCCGTGGCCTGGGAAATGCTGAGCCGCCCACTGCGACGGATGTTCCGGCTCGATATCGGCCTGGTAAGGTTCGTGTTTCTGCTGCTTTCGGCCATCTGGGCGGCCATCGTGTGGGCCTGGCTCGGCGGCGCGCTTACCCGCATGGCCGCCGTGCAACTGACCCTTGAAGAACGGCTGCCCTTGCGAAAGGCGCTGGACTTTGCCCGGCAAAAATGGGCCGCCTACTTTTGGGCTCCCTTTTATCCGATCATTGGGGCCGCTGTGGTCTCGCTGCCCGTGATTGCCTTGGGCTGGCTGTTGCGATGGAGCCTGGGTGCCTGGGTCGTGGCCGTGCTTTGGCCGGTGGCGCTGGGGTGCGGGCTGGTAATGGCGGTGATTTTGTTGGGGCTACTGGTTGGTTGGCCACTGATGTGGGCCACCGTGAGCGTTGAGGGAACTGACACCTTCGATGCCTTGAGCCGCTCCTACGCGTATTCGTTCCAGCGACCGTTGCACTATTTGTTCTACGCCGTTGTGGCGTCGCTGCTGGGCGTGCTGGGATGGCTCGTCGTTTTCGCCTTCGGTTGGGCCACCGTGTATTTCGGCTTTTGGGCGGCGAGCTGGAGCGCCGGGCATCGCACGGTGACGACCGTCGTTTCGCGAGTGCCCAGCGTTGGGGGCCCCTTGCATCGACAGGGGCAAGCATGGCCACTGCGTATGCCACCGCTACGGCGCGACGTGCAACCGCCGGGCAATGCGCGTGATGGTGTGCCGTCCGGCGCGCCGGCCGATGCCCTGCAAGCAACAGATCGCATGGGCACATCTGCCCCGGACACGCAGCCGGGCGATACGGCTCAGAGGGAAGCATCGAGCGATGCCGGGGCGCTGGCGGCTCCTGGAGCCATCAAATTGCTGGCCGGTTGGGTCGCACTTGTGCGGGCCATCGTGTTGGGGTTCGCGTTCAGCTTCTTTTGGACGACGGCAACCGCAGTGTATCTCGTGTTGCGACACGATGTGGATGCCACGCCCATCGACGAGGTGTATCTCGACGAGGAAGAGCAGGAAGCTTCGCAGTTGCCACCGCTACAGACCGATGCCAAAGGCGCGCCGCTGGTTGCCGACAAAGAGGACGAGAACGGATCGACCTCAGCCACCGGCAACGAAACGTCTGGCAGCAACGACGACCCGAAAGCCGGACTCGACCCGCGCGACTGATTCATTCTGCTGCGTCGCCTCGGGGGCTGCCGTTGTGCCGCTTCATTCGCGGTTGTGCTGCACCACTACAGTGCCGTAGACACGAGCAACCTCGAAAACACCGCAAGGTACCGAGGTGTTAGGTCGCGCCACGTTACGGGCTTGGCCGCGGGGCATCGTCGACATCGGCCGGCTCGACGCCCGCAGCGAGCCAACGCCTCGTTTCCGCGGCTAGCTGGCCGCGCGTGAGCACGGCGTCGGCGCCCGCCTGAGCGGCTGCCTGCAAGCGGGCGGTTTGCACATGCGGGCCGAAAGCCACGATCTTTTCCGGGGGGTGTTCGAGCTTTCGTAATCGCTCGATCGTACCTCGCACGTCGATGTCGCGGGTCGAGAGATCTATGAGAACCAGTCGAGGGCAATGTTCTGCCGCATAGCGCAGCGATGCCTCGGCGTCCGGGGCAACGTGCAGTTCGGTGCCGAGCTCTGCGGCCGTGCCTTGCAACCGCGAGGGGAAGATCAGATCGTCGCAGATCAACAGAATAGACACGGTGCTATCGCCACGAAAAACAGCGTCGGAAGTTCACACCGCCTCGGGGCCCTCGACGGCACCGGCAATCTGAATGGTTCGCTCGGCCGGCAAGATAAAGATCTTCCCGTCGCCAATGTTGCCCTCGGGGCCCGTGCGGGCCACATGCACAATGGTTTCGACGGTTCGCTGCACGAAATCGTCGTTTACCATGATTTGCAATTCGATTTTGCGCAGCAGGTTGGTCTTGTATTCGTGGCCCCGATATGTGGGCGACTGGCCCCGTTGTTGCCCGTAGCCCAGGGCGTCGCATACCGTCATGCGAGTCACGGCGATCGCCTCGAGCGCCGAGCGAAGCGCTTCGAGCTTCTGGGGCTGGATCACGGCGATAATCAGCTTCACGCGGCGGGCCTCCTGCGGCGCGTTGCACCAGCACAGTGCTGAAAACGGGAAAAAAAGAAGGTAAACCGCGACCGGGCCGTCAGGCAAGCCAGTTAGCGGCAACGACCCGGAACCTCAGGATACCTTCGACACGAGCGGCCCGCAAAGAGTCTCGTTCCTTCCCACGACCCCTTGCGGCACCATTGGAGCGTGATCGTAACACGCTCCCGGCGCAATGCCCGAGATCGCCTGATCAGTCGCCAACGCAACCGGTCGACGAGGCTAGGCTCGTCGACCGCTGCCCGAGCCCCGCACGACACCCTGCCAAATAGCGCCCCGGTGGCACGGGGGCGACCGTTCGGTTTACAGTTGGCCTCTCGGGACAATCGCGCCGCGGCAAATCGACCCCCTTCCTTGGGCATCAGGGCCGCGACAATTCGAGCTCGGCTTCAAGCACCTTGCGAATTCGCCGCGAGGTTGCGACCAGATGGGCCTTGGTATACGTATCGAGCTTCAGGTCTCGCTTCAACAGTCCGTCGATACGATTGGCCAATGCTTCGAGCTCGAAGTAAGCCACGGTCTGGCAATCTTGCGGCGCGAAGCTGTTGCCCATGGCAATGGCCGACAAGCGTTTCAGATAGTGGCGTTGCAGATTGCGACGCAGGCTGCTGATGGCCGGCTTGCGGTTGGTGTAGTCGCCCGGCTGAAGCTGGTCGACTTCGGCAAAAATGGCCCGTGTCAGCCGCTCGATCAGCTCGGCGGCCGTAAAAGCATCTTGATCGCTGGCCACTTTCAATTCCGAGTCGTGCAATCGTTCGAGCGTAAGGGGCGAAAGCAACTGATTCAGAATGCGGTCTTGCCACATGGCAATCACATCATGCACGGCATAGTCGCTGCGCAGCGGCATCAGCGTGCCCCAATGCGACCAGTGCGAAGCGGCCAGATGGTTGTAAAGCTCGGGCGGAAATTGAAATGGCTTGTCGTTGAAGATCCTCTCTTCGAGCAGCTTCATGGCCTCGCGTTGTCGCTCGGGATCGACCACGACGAAAGGCGGCTTGGCACCTTCGTCGCCCTTATGGTGCCGATGCACATACAGGCCGCCGATGAATCGCGAGGCGAAGTAAACCGCCCGTCCGTAATTGGCCAGCAAAACACCAAACGCCTGTCGGGCACGCTGGTAGCCTTCACCCTCTTCCACCACGTCGTCAACCAGGCCCGGCCAAAGCTGCTCGATCAGGTCCGTCCGTCGGCGAGCGTACTGTAGCGGATCTTTGCCCAGATCGAACCGGTTGACCAACGGGTCGGGATCGATACCGCGGGCATCTTCATCTGTGGCGAATGTGTACTCGGGCTTGGCGGCTTCGGCGGCGATCTTTTTCAGTTCGTTCACCTCGCCGGTCGTTCCACCGCTCAGTGGCGTGTAGCCATAGCGGATGGCCCAAATGTCGTAAGGCCCGACCGTGGGAGAATAAAACGGTCCCTGGGGCAC
>WGDQ01000288.1 GCA_015493185.1 Planctomycetaceae bacterium | reverse complement strand
GTGTGGGGGCGCGCCGTGCCGTGCTACGACGCGCCCCCACACAATACCGATACCAATACCGCCAATCCCACCGATACCAACGCGCCGGCGCACCAATGTGGCCCCGTCAGCGCAATCCTCGGTGATAGCGCACAATGCACCACAAGGCCCGCACGCCGTCTTTCCAGGTGATCTTCTTTCCCTGCGCGTACGTACGGCCGAAGTAGCGAATCGGCCGCTCGTAAATGCGAATGCCCGGCAGGCTGGCCACCTTGGCCGTGATTTCCGGCTCGATGCCAAAACGGTTTTCGCGCAGCGTGGGGGCAATCTGCTGAATCACTTCGCGGCGGAACACCTTGTAGCAGGTTTCCATGTCCGTCAGGTTCAGGTTCGTCAGCGCATTGGAAAGCAGCGTCAGCAGTCGGTTGCCCACGTAGTGCCAGAAGTACAGCACCCGTTGGCTGTCGCCCGAAAAGCGGCTGCCGAACACCACATCGGCCTGGCCCTCCACAATCGGCTGCAACAATCGGGCGTATTCGCTCGGGTCGTATTCCAGATCGGCGTCTTGCACAATCACCGCGTCGCCCGTCGCCACGGCGAATCCGCTTCGCAGCGCCGCCCCTTTGCCGCGGTTCGTTGTGTGGTAAATCACACGCACGTCGTCGTCCTCGGCCAACCGTGCGAGCACCTCGCGTGTGCCGTCGGTGCTGCCGTCGTCTACCAGAATGATCTCGCACGGAATGCCCGACTGCCGGACCCGCCGAACCACTTCGGCCACGGTGTCCACTTCGTTGAACACCGGCACCACGACCGAAAGCCGAAATCCCTCGGGCAGGCGATAAATGCCCAATTGCCGGCACAGATTGCGCCCCAACAGCTTTTCGAGCCGATGGACGCGTTGTCTGGCCTCATCGCTGGCCGCCGCCACGGGGTCGAGACTCGCGTCGGCCGCCATCGGCGAGGTCGCGGCAGCGCCCGATAGCGGCTTTTCGGCCAAATGCTCTGGACCCTCGGGTGTCGATTCCCTCGGCATGCGTGGCCACCTGCACCTTCGATCGAAAAGAAAAGAAGAAAAGCGTCGAAAAAGAAACGATGCGCGAATCGCCGGGCCGCCGCCGTTTCCAATCATCGGCTCCGCCGCGGCCCCTCGACAATCGGATTGCCCAGAACGGCGTCCGCACGACAGTACGTTTAGCGCTGGGGCCGCTTATTCGCCTGTTTCTTTCCCAATCGTAAGCCGCCCGCATGTTGCCGTTCAAGGTTCGGCGTTACAATCAGCGCCTAGCCCACAGTGCCGCGCGGATACAACCGCCTCGCAAGCCGATCACGCAAGCCAGCCCCATCTCCCGCGTCGCGAGCCGCACCGCATCTCTGGCCTACCGGCAGCGCTGTTTGGTGCACGGCACGCGGCTGCCATGCGCAGCGGCCGCAAACGCGGAAACAACCACTCTGAATCGTTCCGCGGGCAGGTGACGTTTCGCTGGCGCGCTTCGCTGGCGAAACCGTCGAGTCGATGGTTTACCGGATGTTTCTCAATCCAACGAAAGGGGCGGCACGATGGAAGCTTCTTACCGCGTGGCCACGGTTCAAATGACCTCCAACACCGACAAGGCGGCCAATCTCCGAACGGCCGTCGACCATGTTCGCCAGGCCGCCGCGCGCGGCGCCCGTCTTGTGGCGCTGCCCGAGCTGTTCAACTGCCTGGGCGACCCGCAGGCCATGATCGATCAGGCCGAAACGATTCCTGGTCCCACCAGCCGGCAGATGTCGGAACTGGCCGCCGAACTGGGCATTTACCTGCTGGCCGGCAGCATCGCCGAGCGCTCCGACGAAACGCACCGCGCTTTCAACACCAGCCTGTTGTTCGCACCCGACGGACGCGAGCTGGCACGCTATCGCAAAATCCACCTGTTCGATATCGACCTGACCGATCGCGTTTCGTTTTGCGAGTCGCGTTGGTTCTCGCCCGGGCGCGATGTGGTTACGGTCGAAACCGATTTGGGCACGATCGGCCTGGCCACCTGCTACGACCTGCGCTTTCCCGAACTGTTTCGCCGGCTGGCCGATCGCAACACCGAGCTGATATTGCTGCCCTCGGCATTCACCTTGGCCACGGGCCGCGATCATTGGCTCGTGCTGCTGCGAGCCCGCGCCATCGAAAATCTGGCGTACGTCGTCGCGCCCAATCAGTTCGGGCAGCACACGTCGAGCATGGTGAGTTACGGCCGTTCGGCGATTGTCGATCCCTGGGGAACGCCGCTGGCCATCTGCGGCGACGAAGAGCATCTGGCCGAAGCCTCGATCGATCTACAGCGTTTGCGCCGTCTTCGCGCCCAGCTTCCCGCTCTGGTACACCGTCGCCTGCACTAACAGGCATCTTTGAGAAGACACGGAAGGCTCGCAACTTTTCGAGCGCGTCATCCGTGCTTCCTTAGTGCTTCCTTGTCGCTTGTCGAAGCGCGGCTTCGTCGGCGCCGGCATGCGTTGTCGTTTTGCGATGCGCGAAAAATCATATACTCGCGCTGTATAGGAT
>WGDQ01000287.1 GCA_015493185.1 Planctomycetaceae bacterium | reverse complement strand
TGCTGCGTCCCTCCAAGCGTCACGCCGGTTTTGTGACAGCCTGTTAGAGCGTGTTTCAAAACCGGTCTCGCACGCGGAGGGGCGCACTCCTCTGTTGCGTCCGATTTTCCTGTTGGCGGAAGTCCGGCCACGACTGAGCGTGGCCCTCCGGCCAACTCCGGGCGAGGTTTTGAAACGCGCTGCTTGGACTCGTGAACAATCGACTCCAGTCGCCCAGTCCGTACATGTTGCAAAAAGTATTGTAGCGGAAAGCCGGATCGGGGCAAACCGCTGTTTTTGTTGGCCCAGTTCTCGCGCGTGCAAGGAGTGCCTTGTCATAGCAGCGGGCTGGGGTTGCGTTTCGTCGTGGTGCAGTCGTTTCGGCCGCCCGCCCGCAAGCCAGACGCCTGCTGCTCACTGTTTCGCCATCCCGCTTTTTCGAGTTGATAAAACACGAAGTGTTCTTAAAGGCACAGAGCCGGTGGAGGCCTTGATCACCAATTCGGCCACGTAGGCACGCTCGGCGCAGGTCTCCTGACCTAGCCGAAACGCGACCGTAGCTCTCCATGCAGCGGGCAACGCTTCGGTCGTCCGAGTGCGGGGTCAGGAGACCCGCGCACAGCGCGGCCGAGTCCGTGGTCAAGGCCCCGGTGGAAGCACACACCGCGAAAACCCGAAGACGTCCGAAACGATCGCCCTTCTCCCCGCCGCCGAGAGCGGGCTGCTTTCGCGACCTGGAAAAGGCGTGTTTGCCGAGCGATACGCCCCGCGGTCGGCCAACCGCCGCGAGGACAGCCGCCGCTAGACCACGTAAGTAAGTCCTTTGGAGGCTGTCACAAAACCTCCGTTGGTCTCGCGCCAAAAGCTGTGCCAAAAGCTGTGACGACGGCGGTAGCCCAGGCCCTAGTGGCCTGAACACACCGGCACAGGGCCGGCGGCTACTACCGGTTTTGTGACAGGTTCTTAGTTTCCGTACAAAAAGCGGCACGCTCTCAGATGGGGCGAGGAGCGTCTAGCCTGCGGCGTTCGCCGTGCGGTGAGACCCTCGCAGTATCGGCCAGTGCCGCCGGGACCACGGAGTTGTTTCTGTCGTCCTTTCAGGACGAGCTGACCGCGCCATTCCGGTTCCCCATGGCTTACGCCGTAGCCCGGATTCTTTGGGCCGTTTCCAGGGTCATCGTGATGCCCGTCCCGCATCTGCGTCCGCAGACGTCAAAATCTCTGCCCCGGCTTGCGCCCGTTTCGGCACACTTTTCGTCAGGCCCGCACGAGCGCCTATTGCACACATGCTCATGAACGAAGGCTCATACAGGCCATCTTTCCAGAACCCCGCCGACCTACTTTGCCGGCCCCAAACGGCACAGCTTGATGTTGCGGAAATGAATTTCGGCCCCTTCGGACTGCAGGCAGATGGCGCCTTGGGTAACGCTGCAGTTGGTCGCGTGATTCACCAGATCGCCGTTGACTTTGACGATGATCTCGCTGCCGCGGCAGGTAATCTCCATCTGGTTCCACTGACCGAAGGGCTTCTCGGAATCGTCTGTCAAATTGATGTGCCGTCGGCCTTTGCGACGCTCTTCCACGTTCGGAACCGTCAGCTCGGTGCCGATAACCCAAAAGTCACCGGCATTTCCCGCCGCCAACTGAACCTCGATCGATTTCGGCCAGACGCCCAGCGCATTGGGAGTCGAAGTGTGAACCAACACGCCGCTATTGCCGCGCTTCGTGCCGACCGGCCAACGCCATTCGAGCGTCAACACGTAGTTCTCGAACTCGTCCTTCGTTCGAAGATAGCCGACCGGCTTGCCCTTGCAGACGAGCACGCCGTCCTGAATGCTCCATGTGTCCTCCATTTTCGCGTTGGGATCGCGCAGGTAGTAAGTCCACTTCGACAGGTCTTTGCCGTCGAAGAGAACAACCGTTTGTCCGCAACGCTCGTCGGCCGAGGCCACCAGCGCCACCAGAACAACCGCAGCGGGAACAAAGCAGAAATGTCGCAAACGCATAGGAAGGTCTCCTCACAAAGGCCGTCCGATCATAACTTTTCAGTTGCCGGCACAAATCGTGACCATTCTACCCGGCCAGCAAGCGTTTCGCTACATGCACACCGTTGCCCGGGTCGTGAAGCAGGGCTATATTCGGTTGACAACTTAACGCCCAGAAGCCCTGCTTTTCCGTTGGTATTTCCACACGAGAAACTCGAATGCTCCGAACAAGCTTCCGATCCGTGGTTCGTCTGGTGGCAAGCGTCTTGTGCGTGATGCTGTTGTTGGGGCATGCGCGACCGTCCGTCGGCGTGGCCGCGCCGCCCAACTTTGTCATCATTCTTTGCGACAACCTAGGCTACGGAGACGTCGGGTGCTACGGGTCGCGAAAGCACCGCACGCCGAACATTGACCGCATGGCCGCCGAAGGGACCCGATTCACCGATTTCTATTCGACCAGCGGTGTCTGCACGCCATCTCGCGCTAGTCTGTTGACCGGCTGCTATCCGCGACGCGTCGGCCTGGATCTGACCCAGCCGGACGGCTGGGTCTTGCGGCCGGTCTCGCCGAACGGGTTGAACCCGAATGAAGTGACAATCGCCGAGGTACTGAAGGCGAAGGGTTACCACACGGCCTGTATCGGCAAGTGGCATTTAGGGGATCAGCCGCCCTTCCTGCCGACTCGACAAGGTTTCGACTACTACTTTGGCGTCCCTTACAGCGATGACATGACGGCTCGGCCGGGTTACAACTGGCCTCCCCTGCCTTTGATGGAAAACGAGCGGGTTATCGAAGCACCGGTCGACCGGAACCTGCTCACGAAACGATACACGGAAAAGACGATTCAATTCATAGAGCAGCACAAAGACGAGCCGTTTTTCGTGTATTTGCCGCACGCCATGCCCGGAAGCACGCGCGCCCCGTTTGCCAGCGACGCCTTTCGAGGTAAGAGTGCCAACGGGCCTTATGGCGATTCGGTCGAGGAAATCGACTGGTCGACTGGGCAGATTCTTGCCGCGCTGCGACGGTTCGGGCTTGACGAGCGGACGTTGGTCATCTGGACCTCCGACAACGGGGCCCCACGTCGAAATCCGCCTCAAGGCAGCAATGCGCCCCTGGCCGGCTGGGGCTACACGACCATGGAAGGGGGCATGCGAGTGCCATTCATCGCTCGGTGGCCGGGACACATTCCTGCCGGAACGGTCTGCCACGAACTGGCTACGATGATGGACTTGCTGCCGACGCTCGCTCACTTGGCGGGCGCTCAGCCGCCGAGAGATCGCATCATCGATGGCCATAACATCTGGCCGTTGCTCTCGGGCGATCCGAAGGCGAAAACTTCCTACGAGGGTTTCTCCTACTATTTCACGGATCGGCTTTACGCCGTTCGATCCGGACCGTGGAAGCTGCATTTGGCGATTCACGGTGCCCGCCGCAACACACGCAGCGGCCGCCCGATGGATCAGTTGCTTCTGTACAACTTGCGAGAAGATATCGGCGAAACAGAAAACCTGGCAGCATCTCGTCCCGACATTGTCGAGCGCTTGTTAGCGCATGCGGAGAAGGCCCGGCACGACCTGGGTGAGGGAACTCATCGAACAGCGAATTGCCGTCCGGTGGGGCGCGTGAAGAATCCGCGACCGCAAGTCCTCCGAAAGCCCGCCCTGCCGTGAGAATGTACGAACGTTGTTGTGACAGGATTTCCAACTGTCACCATAACCTAACGTGGGGCAGGTTTCCCAACCTGCCCCACAACCCGAAAAGCAGCAGAGACGCGCCCCGTGCGCGCATCCTGCAAGGGAGGACACTAGCCAAGGGCTCCGCCCTTGAAATCCCGTAGGGT
>WGDQ01000286.1 GCA_015493185.1 Planctomycetaceae bacterium | reverse complement strand
GGTGCCCGGCTTCTTGAGCGATCATTACGATCCGCGTCATAAGGTGCTACGGCTCAGCCCCGACGTATACCAGCGTCGTTCGCTTGCGGCCGTGGGCATTGCCGCCCACGAGGCGGGGCACGCCATTCAAGATGCCCAGAACTATGCCCCGCTCGTGGTTCGCAACGCCGCAGTGCCGGTGGCCGGTATCGGCAGCAACGCCGGCATTTGGATGTTCATCTTGGGCATGATCATGCAGATGAACTTTCTGGTGCTCGCCGGCATCGGTCTGTTTGCGGCCGTCGTGTTCTTCCAGGTGGTGAACCTGCCTGTGGAGTTCAACGCCAGCGCGCGGGCCAAGCAGCAACTGGTTGCTTTGGGCATTGTTGACGAAGAGCGGATGAAATACGTCAACAAGGTGCTCGACGCGGCCGCGCTGACCTACGTGGCGGCAACGCTTCAGGCCATTCTCACGTTGCTGTATCTGGTGCTGCGCTATTCAAGCAGCCGCGACTAACAACACAAGCCATGCAAACCGATCCCGACCTCCAAGGCGGCCGCCGATGAGGGGCCCGCGCAATCGCCTTTTTTTCTTCGCGGGCTGGTTTGTCGAAACAACCGGGCTGACGCCGCTTTCGATCGCAAATGCGCGGCCGAGATCGGGCTGGACGGTTGCCGGGCTTGCCGAGAGTGCAGGAGCTGTATCGGGCAAGCGCGCCGGTGCCCCGTTCTCGGGCGATCAACGAAACTGGATCGCGTAGACGTCGGCGTCTTTCATCACCAGTCGCAGGCGGATCGGTTTGCCGGCCAGCGCCCGCAAATCGCTGCCCGATGTCCAGCTCACCACGCGGTCGAGTTCGTCGCCGATGATTTCGGTCGCCTCGGCCAGCGAGTAGCCGGGCAGTGGCTTTCCGGCGGCATCTTGGATTTCCACCTTGACGAACCCCGGCGCTGAGGTGGCGTAGTTGATGTGCAATTGCACCGGCTGCTTGCCATCCGACGTGGCCGAGAATCTGAATGGCCGCGTTCGCATTTGGCCGCCTGCGTAGGGCGCATTGACCGAGATGAAGCCATCGGGCCGCAGCGTGTAGCGATCGAGTCGGGCCGTGGGTTGGCCGTAGTTCTTTTGAACGTAGATCGACATTTCGTGCTCGCCGGTGGGCACGATTCCCAAGGCCGGGTAGTTGGTCCGCGATACCCAATTCTCCCAACCGAGTCCTGGTCGGATGAAGGCTTCTAAAAACGTGCGTTCGTAGCGCGAACCGCCTCGGGTGGTGAGCAGCACGCTATCGGAAATGTCGCCAAAGTATTTCGGGTCGACGTGGATCGCCTCGGCTTGTTCTTTGCTCAGCACACGACGCCCCGGCATGAAGCGGGCCGCCACGCCAACATAGATGTGCGGTGCCCGGTAGTAGGGACGCGTTTGATTCGTATAAAGGTGTTCCCGCGGCGTATCGCCAAAGCTCATTTGCACCGGTTCGTCCCAGTGTCGGAAGTCGGACGACGTGCTGCGGGCGATTGCGCGCACGCCGTCGACCGATCGGCGGTAATACAGCACATAGCGTCCCTCGGTTTCTGACCAGAAGGGAACGTTCTGCGAGTCGAACACCCAGCCGGTGTCGCGAAACACCGGTTCGTCTTGCAGCTTTCGCCAGCGAAGGCCATCGGCCGAAACGTAGGCGATCAGCCCGCTGTGGGCCGTGCCTCCCAGGGCCTTGTATCGTTGGTCGGGATCTACGCCGGGACGCCGGTCGATGAACGGGCAGAAGTTGTGCGTCACCGGCGCGGCGTTGGCCAGCACCACGTTGTTGGCCTTCGATCCGTTGATTTCGAACAGCCCCAATTCCGGCTTCGTCCAGTGCACGCCATCGCCGCTTTCGGCATAGCACGTCACTTCGGCGGGTGAGCCATCTTTTCCAGACTTCGGAAGGCCGCGGTAATACATGCGAAACTTCGGCCCGTCGCGAAGCACGGTCACGTAGCCGCAAAAGGCGCCTTCCCACGGTTTGTCGAATCGCAGGGCCACACCCACGTGCTGCGGATGGTGCAGCTCGAGCCGCGCCCCATCGAGCGAGTCGATCAGCAGCCGGTCGACAAACAGCTCGCGCCGGTTGCCGATGTCGATCGGCTCGGCGGCCGAGGCACGTCGATCGACACCGGCAGCACACCAGGCGGCCGTCAGCAACAGCAGTCCGACGCCGAGACGATACGTGTGGATCATGGCCAGAATACTCCGTGAGCGTAGCGACGTTCGAGAAAAACACCACGTCTGAAAAAAAAGCACAGGGGGCTGCGCGCTGCTTGGCCTCGCAACGGACTGTCGCGCACGCTTTGGTCAGTGCGCCGTTTGCAAGCACTGCGTATCGAGGTATCGAGTGCGCGTCCGGAACGTTGTACAAACGCGGCCGAGCAGCCGGCCGTGCGCTGCGGCAAAGCGGCATAGCTTGATTAAAAACGGCCCGCCATGCCCCGCGGTGGCCGCTCGCCTTGCAGCCGACAGCCCAGCATAGTCAGGCGCCTTGCCAACGGTCCAACCATTGGAGCGATTTGCGGTAGGCTTGCAAGCCGATCCAGCGCAGCGGGTCGGGCGGCAGCCAGGGTGGTTGGCGGTCGTAAAAGAACGGTAAATCGTTCGAACCAGCCTCATCGGCGCGACCGAGATGCCGCAACACGTGCGGGGCCAACAGTCGGCCGGCGTAGTTGCTCAGCGCCACGCCATGACCACAGTAGGCCGTGGCATGAAACACGTTGCCGTGCTGCCCGCCACAGCCGAACGTGGGGAACATATCGAGCGTCACACCCAGCACGCCTCCCCAACGGTGCGAGATCGCTACGCGATCAAGCGACGGGAAGTACTGTCGGAAACGGGCTTCGAGCCGCGCGAAGATCGACCGGTCGGCATCGTGGCATGCCTCGTGCCAATAGAGCTGCGCGTCTTCGCCGCCAAACAAAATGCGATTGTCGGCCGTGAGGCGAAAATAGTGGATGAAGTTGCGGGCCGTCTCAAGACTGGTGCGATGAGCGGACCAGCCGATTTCGTCGAGTTGCTCGTCGGTGAGCGGTTCTGTTAGCACGATGTACGTGTGCACGGGCATGATGCGGTTGGGCATGAACCCCATTGCCGCGCCGTAGCCGTTGAGCGCCAGCACGGCCGTGTTGGCTCGCAGCGTGGCATGTTCGGTTCGCAGCAGCAGGGGCGTTTCGTCGCGGAGCTCCGTCAGGCTGGTTTGCTCGTAGATTTCGACACCCAGCGACTCGGCCACGCGTTTCAGGCCCCGCGCGAGTTTGGCCGGGTTGATGATCAAAGGTCGTGGATCGAACACGCCGCCACGAAATGCCTGGCTACGAATGTGCTCGCTCAAGGCATCGCCTTCGAGCCAGCGGTACCCGAAACCGAGTTGTTCGCCCAGTTCGGCTTCGTGTCGCAAACGTTTTTCGCGTGCCGCACAGGTGGCCAGCAGCAAATAGCCCGTGGCTTCCAGGTCGCAATCGATCTGCTCTTCGTCAACGGTTCGCTTCAAATGATCGACGGCATCGTACATCAGCCGATAGGCGCGTTGGGCCGCCTGCTGACCCAGCGTTCGGACCGCGTGGGTCAGATCCCAGCCGATCAGCGGCATGGCAAAGCCGCCGTTGCGCCCGCTGGCGCCGTGCCCGATCACGTCGCGCTCAATCAGCACCACGTGCAGGTCGTTGGCGGCCCGCTTCAGTTCGCAGGCGACCGAGAGCCCGGTGAAGCCACCGCCGACGATCGCCACGTCGCACTCCAAATCGGCGCTGAGCGGTTCGCCGGGCACCACGTCGATGGTTTCCTGCCAGAAGCTGACGGGCTGATACCGGCCATCACGGCCAGCCGCCCGTCGCATGGTGGCCAACGGCGCCGGGTTGAATTTCAAGTTCAGCGGCCGAGAACGATTCATGACAACACCATCTTTCGCTTCTATCTCTGGAAATTTTGGCACCAGCCTCACCGCGAATGATACGCTGTCGGTCAGTGCCAATGTTCTTTTGTCCGATTGGTCCGGCCTTGCCGCTCTTTTCCCCCGATTGGTTTTCTGTCGCGTGCCGCACGGCCGTTCAGCGCGGATCGCGTTGCGAGGTGCCAGCTCGGCCGGTGGTTGGTCCGCACCGCTCAGCGGCACGTGCGTCGTCTGGCAAGGTGCCGGCGGCCGAACGGATCAACCCGTGACACCGGTCATCTTAGCGGGGGCGTGCGATCGCAAAAAACCGGCTTGGATTCGGTGGTTCGCATCCATGGGGCTCCATAGGCCCGCTTCACAACGTGCAGCGCAGGGTGCGCGCCGAACGGTTTGAATCAAAAGAATGCATCGATCGTGACGATGGCCACCATGGCCGCACCAATGGCAAGTTTGGCCACGGTTCCCAGCATGCGGCCTACGAAGGCTGCTTTGCCAACTTCAACGCTATCTTCGTGCGATCGGCCGGCCCATTGTTCGCCGAAGTATGCGCCGACGAACGCGCCCACGCCACCACCCAAAAGGGCCGCCAACACGGGGCCCACCAGCGGCACCGGCAATCCGACCACCGCACCGATCATGCTACCGGCGATCGCTCCGACAAGCGACAGCAGGATGGCCCGCCGGCTTGCCTGACGCCGTGCCGCGCCGGCCGCGCCGGCGGCAAACTCGGCGATTTCGCCCAATGTGGCCAGCACGGTCGCGATGGCAACGGTGCTCCAACCGATACCCATTCCCTCGGGCGCCGGTATCAGCCACACGAACAGCGCGGTGAGCCCGACCACAATCCAGTTGCCCGGCAGCAGCACCAGCGTTGAGACCCAGGCAGCAAGATTGGTCAACGTGAGCAGCACGGCCCAAACATAGTACCAGGACAAGCGATCGCTCCTTGGCAAAGTTCAGCTTCGACAGATTCTTCCGCCACTTATTCCGCCACGCGTCGCCACGATAACCAAGTCGTCACGATAACCAACGTTGGCAACCGATCGACTATCAGGACGGGGGAGTTGTTCCTCGTCCGCGGGTTCACCGGCCGCTCGACTTCTCTTGAATCGGTTGTGCGATGCGGGCCGTGGCCGCCAGTGGCCGCCGTAAGCCATTGTCGCAATATCGAAACAGCCCACGCGCATCATGTGTCGCATGGCGCGGCGACCGGCGCGGTGGCCCGCGGTTGTTGCTGGGTGATGCAGTGAATTCCTCCCAGTCCGGCCACCAGATGCCGACTATCGAGCGGACAGATTTCCCGGTCGGGAAACAATTGGGCCATCCGCCGCAGCGCCACCGCATCGGCCGGATCGTCGAAGGTCGGTACCAACACCGCACCGTTGGCGATGTAGAAATTGGCGTAGCTAGCCGGCAGCCGCTTCGGGCCATCGAATACCGGGGCCGGCATCGGCAGCGGCACGACGTTGAGCCGGCGGCCCGTGGCATCGCGAGCCCGGAGCAGCCGCTCGTAGTTTTCACGAAGCGGTTCGTAGTTTTCGTCGTGTGGATCGTCTTCCAGGGCGGCCACCACCGTGTGCGGTCCGACAAAGCGGACCAGTTGGTCAACGTGTCCATCGGTATCGTCGCCCGCGATGCCGCCGCCGAGCCAGATGGCATGCGGGGCATTCAGGTATTGGGCCAACCAGCGCGTGGCGTCGTCGCGGGTCATGCCGGCGTTTCGCCCCGCTTCCAACAGGCACGACTCGGTAACCAGCACCGTGCCCCGCCCATCAACGTCGAACGCGCCCCCTTCAAGCACAATCGGCGGCGCGAAACGTTGCACACCAAGCCGCCGGGCAATTTGGGCCGCGGCTTGTTGGTCTTTGTCGTAGGGTGGATATTTGCCTCCCCACGCGTCGTACTGCCAGTCGACCACGGCCACTTCGTTTCGCTGTCGATGCGCGAGAAACGTCGGGCCGAAGTCGCGAATCCAGGCGTCGTTGGTATCGATCGCATGCAGGTGCACATGGTTCGAGTGTGGCAGATCGCGCACGCACCGCCGCGCTTCGGCGGCCAGCGATGGTTCGTTGGGCACCAGCAGGTGAACCGGTTCGAACCGACACAACGTGGCAACCAACTGGGCCCAAAACCGCACAACTTGCGGTAGCCGGCCAGGCCACGTTTCGGCATTGTGCGGCCAGGCCAACCACGTGCCGGCATGCGGCGACCACTCGGGCGGCATGTAAAAACCCAACTCGGCCGGAGTGGTACTAGACGACATGGCGCGCAGCCGGTTTTTTTCTGAAGTTTCCAGATCGTTGTGACCGAAGGCCCCGCTCTGGTAGCCAGCCTTTTGCCGCAAGTGCTGCAAGCCCAGGCCGTGCAAACACAAGCCCTATGAGCCGAAGTCCGGCGAACGCAAGTGCTGCGGGTCCAAGCCAAATTGCCGGGCGGCTTCTAGAATAGACAAGACACAGCACGCAATGGGCAAGCCCCCCCTGTGCGGCGCACGAGGGCGGGTCGATTCCGAAATCGCGTGGCGTGAGGAGAACCTTGTTGGCGCGCGAAGCCGTGTCGGGCCCCCTTGCACGGGCAATAGGCACGACCATGTGCTGCGCGCGAGACAACATGGCGACGCGAGATCGTCTTTTGAGGCGAACCCCCTGCGGCAAAACCCCTGAAGCGAAAGCCCTAAGACGACACCCCGATCCGCCGGCAGCTTGAGCCGGCTTCGCGCGCAATACAAAGGTGAAAACATCCCGAAGCGGAAAAACACGAGGCGGACCGTGCGGCTTTTGATCTACAACATTCACAAGGGAATCGGTGGTCGCGATCGGCGCTACCGTCTTGAGCGGATCGTCGACGTGATCGAGCGCGAGAATCCCGATCTGCTCTGCTTGCAGGAGGTAACCCGTGGCGCGCCGCGCTGTCGGCGCGACGATCAGCCACGGGTGATGGCCGAGTATTTCCGCGCCCACATGGCGTTTCAGATGAACGTGCATTATCGCGAAGGAGGTTACGGCAATCTGGTGTTGTCGCGGTGGCCGCTGTCGGACAGGCATCACATCTCGCTGCGGCTCAATCGCAAAAAACCTCGCGGCGCGCAGTTGCTCTTGGTCGACACGCCCGAGGG
>WGDQ01000285.1 GCA_015493185.1 Planctomycetaceae bacterium | reverse complement strand
GTGGCGCTGCCTTACCCGGGCATTCCTTCCGACGTGCAGGCGCAACTTACCGTGGTGGCCGCCTTGGCCCGCGGCACCAGCTACGTGCAAGATCGGGTGTTCCCGAATCGCTTCGCCCACGTGACGCAACTTGCCCGCATGGGAGCCGCCATCGATCGGTGCGGCTCGACGCTGCGAATTCGCGGTGTCGGCACCTTGCATGGCGCGCCGGTGGTGGCCACCGACTTGCGGGCCAGCACGGCGGCGCACAGCACGTTGGCCGTGCCCGTCACGGTGGGCCCCATCGGTCCGGCCAGATCGATTTCCCGTCCCACGAGCCTTGTGGCCCGCGCCACAACGTAGTTCCCAGCGATGCGAATCTCGGCCCCCAAGGCGGCAAGGCCCTTCAGGTGCAAATCAACCGGGCGGCGGCCGATCGCGCATCCGCCTGGCATCGCGACCACCGCCCGACCGCGCCGGGCGAGCAACGGTCCTAACACGCAAAAGCTGGCCCGCATGCGGCGCACCAGCGAAGCCGGCGCCACAACGGCCGAGCGATCCATCGGGCGGATTTGCATCTCGCGACCTTGCTGCCGCACGTGCATGCCCAGCGTTCGCAGCACCTGGCACTGTGTCGCCACGTCGTGCAGTTGCGGAATCCGATCCAGGTGGCACGGGCCATCGACCAGCAGCGTGGCCGCCATGATCGGCAAAGCCGCGTTCTTCGATCCGCCGGCTTCCACCGTGCCCTCGAGGGGCCGACCGCCAACGATCTTCATCGCATCCATGTGGCAAGATCCTTCATCGCAAGCCCCTCGCTGGCGAAATCCGTGTACTTCTTTTTTCCTGCGTCCGCCGTCCGCTTTTTTTTCGGTTCCGCTGTTCGCGCAAGATGCCCCATTGACCAAAGCAAGCACCTGTTGTGCGTGGCAACGCCGTCTGACAGTCTGTGCCGCACGACGAACCTCCACTCGACGCCGCGTGAACGAAACAGCGATGAAACGCCGTAGCGGTCGATGCCGCAGTAGACAGACCGCAGCCGCCACCCACGCCGCGACCGTCGTGCGAAGTTCTTTCCATTTCGAGCCACCACAATGCGATGCCGTGCCGTACCCAGTGGGTGTCCCGCTTTCCTCGAACGCTGATGTTACAGCGTTCGGCTTACGTTGTTGTTTTGCGAGCGGACACAACGCGTGGCAGCCCGGCCAGGTCTTTGGTGGTCGGCAGTCGTTCAAATTGCGAATGAGACTCCAGCAGCGCGATCACATCGTCGTGAATCATGGGGCTTACTTCCATAATCAGGTGCCCACCCTCTCGCAATCGCGGCGCACTCTGCGCGATCAGTCGCTCGATGACTTCCGTTCCTCGCGGGCCGGCTTCCAAGGCCAAGTGGGGTTCGTGTTCTATCACGTCGCGGGCCAACTCCTGCATTTCGTCGCTTCGCACATAGGGTGGGTTGCTGATCACAAAGTCCAACAGCGGCTGCTCGGCCACGGCAGACAGCAAATCGGCGGCGACCGGGGCCACCCGTTCTTGCAATGCGTGATGGGCAATGTTTCGTCGTGCCACGACCAAAGCACGACGGCTGATGTCGATGGCCCACACGGTGGCTTGCGAAAGTTCCTTTGCAGCGCACACGGCCAGATTGCCGCTTCCGGTGCCGACGTCGGCCACGCGCAGCGGCGCAGCTTCCTGCCCATGCTGTCTGGCCAAATCGCGAAGGCGCACGATCACGAATTCGCTTTCGGGCCGTGGCACCAGCACGTCGGGCGTCACAAAGAAATCAAGCGAGTAGAACTCGCGTTTGCCCAACAGATAGGCCACCGGCACACCTTCGGCCCGTCGTCGCACAAGCTCGCGAAATGCAGTTCGCACTTCGGGGTCGACGCATTCGTCGAACGAGGTGTAAAGTTCGATTCGCTCGCAGCCTCGGGCTTCGGCCAGCAGCAGCTCAGCGTCGAGCCGTGGCGTTTGCGCCCCATGGCTCGACAGATAGCCAGTGGTCCATTCGAGCAGTCGGCCAACGGTCCAACGGTCGGTTTCTGGCATCGGAGGTCGGTTTGCGTCCTTGCGCGTTGGTGGCCTCGGCAGCGGCCGCTGGCATGGGTGCGTGGCGACGCGCGACCTGCGGTGCCCGCTGCCGCACGATACTGCATCCCAATTCCAAGTCGGCACCGTTGCGAGCGGCCTTAGCGAATTGGCGCGTGACAATGCTTCTTCGTTGAGCATCGTCCTGCCACGCTTCGGCGGGTTATTCCAC
>WGDQ01000284.1 GCA_015493185.1 Planctomycetaceae bacterium | reverse complement strand
TAGCTGCGCGGTGCAAGGCGATCTTATAATAGCGTGAACCCGCTCGGCGGCCGATGCTACTGCCGGCCGTGGCACCGCGGCCTAAAAGAGACGTTCGATGCTCGGAGGGAGGCGGCGTGCGAACGACCACCGCGTGGCGGACGTAACGACGTAACAGAGAAACCACCGTGTGGTGAAGGCCATCGCGACGAAGTGTGCCCCGGCACTGGCGGCCGTGAGATCGCGGAACCGAGCGGTTTCTGATTGCCGGGGAGGAGAGTCGCCTGCTCGTCGGTCGGGGGGGCGGGCGATCGGTTTTTTTCGGCTTGTTGCGGGCGAGGCGCCGACAGGTGCATTGAGCGGGACAGACCGGGAAACCGGTAAAGCGGAAAGGTCGACAAGCCGAGAAGTTGACTGCCCGAGAAGTCGAGAAGTCGACAAGTCGAGAAGTCGGCGAATCGTCGGACTGTCGAATCGACTTGGCTTGTTCCGGAGATTGCGAATCGTCAAATGCCAAATGGACGTTGCGGACTGCCGACCGCCGCGGGTTGCGAACCGACGGATCGGGAACCGACAAACGGTGGTTGAACGTTTGACAAGAGGCCAACTCAGAAAAAAACGAACTGCGAGGTTTTGCCTGTGGCCAAAGGATTTTCCAGCATCGAGGCTGCTGTGCGTGCGATCGCCCGGGGCGAGGTGATCATTGTGGTGGATGCCGAAGACCGCGAGAACGAGGGCGATTTCGTTTGCGCGGCCGAGAAGGCGACGCCCGAGATCGTGAACTTCATGCTGAGCGGGCGCGGGCAGCTTTGCATGCCGGTGCTGCCCGAGGTGTGCGAGCGGCTAAAGCTGGGGGCGATGGTGGAAACCAACACCGCGCCGCTGCGGACGAATTTCACGGTGCCGGTCGATCATCGGACAGCAAAAACGGGCATCACCGCCGAAGAGCGGGCCACGACGATTCGGGCCATCATCGATCCGAACAGCAAGCCGTCGGACTTCGTGCGTCCGGGGCATTTGTTTCCGCTGATCGCCAAAGAAGGAGGCGTGCTCCGCCGCGCCGGGCACACCGAGGCCGCGGTTGATTTGGCACGACTGGCCGGACTGAAACCGGCCGGCGTGGTGTGCGAAATACTCAACGCGGCAGGCGATCGGGCCGACCGGCGGTTGTTGTTCGAACTGGCCGAAAAGCACAAGCTGGAAATCATCTCGATCGAAGAGCTGATTCGCTATCGCCGCGTGCGTGAAAAGCTGGTGTATCGCATTACCGAGTGCGATTTGCCGACGCGATACGGCACCTTTCGGGCCATTGGCTATGGCGTGAAATATGAGCAGCAAAACCCGATTGTGCTGGTGATGGGCGATATTGAGCGGGTGGCCGCGCCGCTGGTGCGCATCCACTCGTCGTGCTTTACGGGCGACCTGCTCGAGTCGTTGCGCTGCGATTGCGGCGATCAGTTGCACATGGCCCTGGAGATGATCGGGCGCGAAAAGGCCGGCGTGCTCGTGTATTTGATGCAGGAAGGCCGCGGCATCGGCCTGATTGAAAAGTTGAAGGCCTACAGCCTGCAAGATGAAGGGCTCGACACCGTAGAGGCCAACCTGGCGCTGGGCTATAAGGCCGACGTGCGCGATTACGGAATCGGCATCCAATTGCTCAAAGACCTGGGCCTGAGCAAGGTGCGACTGCTCACCAACAACCCGAAGAAAACCGATGCCTTCATCTACGGCGGCTTCGACTTGGAAGTGGTGGATCAGGTGCCGATCATGCCGCCGATCAATGAGCACAACGCCCGGTATCTTGCCACGAAGCGCGACAGGCTGGGCCACCGGTTGCCGGAAGAATCGTAGAGCGGCCGCTGGCCCCGCTTTTCCTGTTTTCTTGTCTTTCTGTCTTCTTTGTGTGCGCGTCAACTTGTGCGCGTCAACGAGCGGTGGGCATTTGCGCGCCAACGGCGTTTCGCCATGTGTGCAGCAACCGGCGCAGCGCGGCGGCTCGCTCGGGCTGCTGCGAGGCCAGATCGTGCTGTTCGCCCAGATCGGCCGCCAGGTTGTAGAGTTCAACGTGCATGTCTTCGTACAACTCGATGAGCTTCCAGTCGCCCTGCCGCACGGCGCCGTGGGGCGTGGCGCCCTGTGAATGATAGTGGGGGTAGTGCCAGAAGAGCGCTTCGCGGTCGAGGCCCGCATTGGGCTGGCGAAGCAGAGGAACAAGGCTTTGTCCGTCGATCGGGTGTTGCAGGGCCGGGTGCGGTGTGCGGGTGGCCGCCTCGAGCATGGTGGGAAACAGGTCATTGGAAATCACCGGCTCGTGGCACACGCTGCCGGGCCGCGCGATGCCGGGCCAGCGAACGATGAGCGGAACGCGGATGCCGCCTTCGTAGTTGGTGCCCTTGCCGCCGCGCAGCGGGGCGTTGGACGTGCCGCGGTCTTTCTCGTCGCCCAGAAAGGCACCGTTGTCGCTCGTAAAGATCAACAGCGTCGAGTCGGCCAGATCGAGCTCGTCGAGCACCGCGGCAAGGCGGCCCACGCTCTGGTCGAGATCGTCGACCATGGCGGCGTAGGTGGCGTTGCCCTCGATTCCGGCGGCTGCCAACCGCTGGCGATGCTGGGCCACGCGCTTCGGATCGGCGAGAATGGGCCGATGAACGCTATTGTGCGACACATAGCAGAAGAACGGCCGGTTCGCGTGCCGGCGGATGAAGTCGATGGCCGCGTCGGTGATTTGACGCACATGATGGGCGTCGGCTTCGGGGCGAGCGTCGCGGGTGGGTTTGCGGGTGGTGAGCACTTCGTGAAAGCCC
>WGDQ01000283.1 GCA_015493185.1 Planctomycetaceae bacterium | reverse complement strand
GTGCTGAAAATCATCGTCAGTGGTTACGTCGATGCCGTTGTCGGTGTGGCATGCCTGAACGTGCTGGAAAAGGCGATCGACAAGATCCTCATGGCCGGCATTCCCGCCATGGCAGTGCCCCTGCTGTCGAGCGACTGTCGAAACACCTCGGTCGACGAAGACTGGGTTGCTGAATTGATCGACACACCCCACGTGCAGCCGCAGGTGCGCACCCGTAGCTACGTTCATTTGATGCGGGCCGCTTCGGCCATGTTCGAGCCCGACGAGCTCGACCGCCTGGCGATGCGTCAGCGACCGCGAGTCGTCCTGCCACAGGAGCAAACCCCCGATACCTCCTCAGCAGTCGACCCGGCACAGGCGGCCCGCGGTTCCCACGCGCGGACCACGGCTATCGATGCGATTGCTGTTACCGAAAGCCTGGCGCTCGATTTTCTCACCAAGGGCGGCAAATACTCGCGGCCCTTCATCACCTTGGCCGCCTACGATGCCCTCTCGGGCGGCAATGCCACCACTTCGATCGGGGCGCAGGTGGTGCGCGATCTGCCCGATTCCGTGCGTCGCACGGCCCTGGCCATTGAAACCTTTCACAAGGCCTCGCTCGTTCACGACGACATCGAAGACAACGACGCCTATCGCTATGGCGATCAAACGCTGCACCAGCGGTTCGGCATTCCCACGGCAATCAACGTGGGCGACTATCTGATCGGCCTCGGCTATCGGCTTGTCAGCCGCGAGGCCGCCGCCTTAGGCGCAGATGTAGCCGGCGACATCCTCAACCGTTTGGCCGAAGCCCACATGAAACTGAGCGAAGGGCAGGGGGCCGAACTGCACTGGCGCGATGCGGCCGACAAACAACTTCAACCCATCGACGCTTTGAAAATTTACGCCTTGAAAACCGCACCAGCCTTCGAGGTGGCCCTGTATGCCGGCCTTCGACTGGCCGGCGATGCCGAGCCCTACCGGTCGGGCATCGCGCAGTTTGCCCGTCACTTGGGCGTGGCCTTCCAAATTCTCAACGACTTGGACGATTGGCACCCCAGCGCCGACAACAAACGGCTGGCTGCCGGCGACGTTTTGGGAGGCCGCCCCACGGTGCTGTGGGCCATGGCCCTCGAAGGGCTTGATGCGGCCGACCGCCAGCGGCTTGTTGAGCTTGTTGATCGGCCCAAGCTCACGCACTCCGAGGTCGCCCAAGTACGATCGCTCTACGAGAAAGCAGGCGTATTCGAAAAAGCTCATCGTCTGGTCGACAAATACCAGCAACGGGCCGAGGCCGTGGCCGACGAGATCGAACCCGACGAACTGCGCCGCCTGCTATACTACCTGGTCGATACGGTGCTCGACCGTCCTGCCGAGTCACCCCCTACGTTGGTTATTCCCACCCTCGCGCCGCAATCGCCCGCCTCGACGGCGCAGCCATAGTGCAGCATGGCCCCACCGGAAGGAGCCGCTCCCGACCGAGAATCGAAATCCAACACAAGCGATCGGGCACCCCGCCACACGAGCAGGACAAGGCATACCCTGTGCTCGATCGGTTTCATATCATCCCAAGGGGAGAACCGTACCCCAGCCGCTCGGTCGGCGACACTGCACCTGTTAGGTTCACGAGGTTCGCGTGCACAACGCTTCCGCCAAGCCGGTCGATCTCGAGGCCCTGATCTCGATTTTTTACGATGCCCCTGCCGAGCTGGGCGATTTTCGGCCGCTCGTCGCTTCGCAGCTTCCGCCCACATACCACAAGCTGCTCGCGCACAATCACCATATGACCGTCACGGTCGAAGCCCATCACGGCAGCCTGGTCGATGTCGAGGTGCTTCGCCGCCACGAAACCCCCACGCACTACGCCCGCGAAATCGTGCTTCGCCGCCAAAGCGATGCGGCCGTCGTGCAGTATGGCATCATGCGCGTGCGTCTCGATGTTTTTCATCCCGACGTGCGGGCAGAAATCGTCGCTGCTCAAACGCCGCTGGGGCGCATTCTCATCAACCACGACGTATTCCGTCAGATTCGGCTTTCCGCCCTCTGGGGCGTAGAGCCCGGTCCGACGCTACAGCGCTGCTTCTCTTGCGATGCGTCGCGAAGCACGTTCGGTCGCACCGCGCGCATCCTGTGCGATCGCGAACCTGCCATCGAGCTGCTCGAGATCGTCGCGCCCGAATAACGTACTCTGCCGCGGCACGGTTTTCGGCACCCACCAGAATGCCGACTTCCCTACCCGTCGCTGTTTTCCGGCTTCGGCAACAAGGCACCTCTACGTGCGCGCCACACGCTGGCCACCTGGTGATCGCCAGTCCCGCAGGCACATCGCGCAAACTTTGTTTCAGAACATCGCACCACCATCGGCACCAATCGCTGCCACCGCACCGTCGCCCACGCGCAATCATTCCACCGGTCCTGCGACACGCTACCACGTCATTCAGGCACCGCTTACAATAAATGGTGCCCACCGAACGGCTCACCACGTGCCAGCGCTGCTTGCCGATCATTGATCGCCGCTGGTTCGTCGTGTCCTCTGCCCGCATTGGCCGCATGAAGCGTTTCGCAAACGCATCGGCACCAGCGGCGTTTGCCTTGCCTCAGGTCGCCATCGCGTCATCGGTCCGGAGAATGAGCCATGAGTATCGCCCACGATTCTTACGATGTCGTTGTCATCGGCGGCGGTCCTGCCGGTTCGACAGCGGCCGCCTTATTGGCCGAGGCGGGCCATCGTGTGCTGTTAGCCGAACGCGAACAATTCCCCCGCTTTCACGTGGGCGAATCGCTCATGCCCGAGACGTACTGGACTTTCAAACGCCTGGGGGTGCTCGATCGCCTGAAAGCCAGCCGCTGCCCGCGGAAGCTCAGCGTGCAGTTCGTCAGCCACACCGGTAAGGCCTCCACGCCCTTCTACTTTTTCAAACATCGCGACCACGAGTGCTCGCAAACCTGGCAAGTGCTACGTGGCGAGTTCGATCAGATGCTGTTCGACAACGCGGCAGCCAAAGGCGCCGAATGCCACGATCAAACCCGCGTGATCGACGTGCTCTTCGAAGGTCGCCGCGCCGTGGGTGTGCGTCTGAAGCACCGCGATGAAGAGCCCCGCGCGATCCGCTGTCGCGTAGTGGTCGATGCCTCGGGCCAGCAATCGCTGCTGGCCAATCGCCTTGGCATTCGCGATCCCAACCCGCGCCTTCGCAAGGCGTCGATCTGGGGGCACTATCTCGGTGCCCGGCGCGACACAGGCATCGACGAAGGGGCCACGATTATTCTGCACACGCAAAACAAACGCTCGTGGTTCTGGTTCATCCCGCTCGAAGGCGACCGGGCCAGCATCGGCGTGGTGGGCGATGTCGACCGCATGCTGAAAAGCGGCCGCTCACCCGACGAGGTGTTTGCCGACGAACTTGAGCGTTGTCCTGCGTTGGCCGAGCGGCTTACCAACGCCCAGCGGCAAGGGCCGCTTCGTGTGGTTCGCGATTTTTCCTACCTGGCCCGGCAACCGGCCGGCGACGGTTGGGTGCTCATCGGCGATGCTCTCGGTTTTCTCGACCCGGTTTACTCATCCGGCGTGTTTCTCGCGCTCAAGTCGGGCGAAATGGCGGCCGACGCCATTCACGAGGCATTGCGCCAGGACGACACCTCGGCGCAGCGCATCGCGTGTTGGGCTCCCCAGTTCATGCGGGGGCTGACGCTCATCCGCAAGCTCGTCGAGGCCTTTTACGTCGATCAGTTCAGCTTCGGCCAGTTCATGAAAGCCTATCCGCACCATCGCGGACGTTTGACCGACCTGCTGATCGGCCGGGTGTTCGACGGCGATGCCGCGGCCATCTTCGACGACATGGACCCCTGGATCGCCTCGCTCACAAATGCTCAAGCCACATAGACGCGCCGCACGCATCGCGCGCGATGCGCCAGCGCATTACTCGGGCAACAACGGCGCTGGTTCCTCCCGGACCGATCAGCTAAAATTGTGGTTTCACGCCGCGAGCGTCGCGTGCTTTGGGCAACTGTTTCTGCCGCGCACGGGAAGGCACTCCGCCTGATAGATCCGTCTGCCTGGCATGTGGTTTGCCTTCACCTGCCGCGCGACCGGAAACACCTTCAGCACGTCAGCCGGGGCTTTGCCCCAACAACGGCGACGCCTCGCCCAAAAGCGACATTCCACGACTGACGGTTTTCTACCTTGCCATCCGCTATCTGCATGTCGCCGTTTGCTCCCAAGTATGCATTCGCCCCACGAACTGGCAGCGTGCGATGTCCAGCGTGCGAACTGCGTTTGCGGCAAACCGCCAAATACCCCACAAAAGACGACCTGAAAAACATTCGCGGTCAATCGCGTTTTTCCGGAAGCAATCGTCCTTGTCTTTCGTTTTGGATTTCGCATATTCGTCTGACCTCGAGCAACGGACCATCATCTCCATGAAGTCCATCATCGCAGCGCTGGTTGTCGCGCTGATCGTCTTGCACCACGACGTTTGGTTCTGGGACGATGCGAGGCTGGTGTTCGGCTTTTTACCGATCGGCCTGGCTTATCACGCCGGGCTCTCCGTGGCGGCGAGCATCGTTTGGTTTCTGGCGGTTCGGTTCGCCTGGCCCGAGGGGTTGGAGCATGAGCCCGCCGCCGAAGCGGCTCAAGCAGTCGACGCCGCAACCGGGCCTGTCGTGGAAGGAGCCGAAGCGTGATTCAGCTTGCAATCATCGGGGTTTATCTGGGTTTGCTGCTCAGCTTGGGGCTGTTTTCCAACCGCCTTTTCCGCGGCACGTCGGAAGACTACATGCTGGCGAGCCACTCGATCGGCCCGTTTCTGTTGCTCATGTCGATCTTCGGTACTACGATGACCGCCTTCGCGCTGGTCGGCTCCAGCGGCGAGGCGTTCAAAGAGGGGATCGGCGTTTACGGCATGCTGGCCTCTTCGAGCGGCATCGTGCATTCGCTCGTCTTCTTCGTTGTGGGCATCCGCCTTTGGTCCTTCGGCCGGCGTTACGGATACACCACACAAATCCAATTCTTCCGCGATCGACTCGAAAACCAGGCCATCGGGCTGTTGCTCTTTCCCGTGCTCGTCGGACTGGTGGTTCCTTATTTGCTTATCGGGGTGATTTCGGCCGGCACCGTGATCAACGGCGTCACGCAAGGCGCCTTCGAATCCAGCGGCTTGTTCGCTTCTACGCGGCACGGTCTGCCGCCCTGGTTGGGCTCGCTGATCATCTGCACGGTGGTGCTGCTCTACGTTTTTTTCGGAGGCATGCGGGGCACCGCGTGGGCCAACACGTTTCAAACCCTCGTCTTCATGGTGCTGGGCGTTGTCACCTTTTTCGTCATCGCGCAAAAGCTCGGCGGCGCAAGGGCGGCCACCGAGGCCGTTATGCAACGGCATCCTGAGCGCATCACCCGCACCGAGATGAGCCAGCTTCAGTTTTTCACCTACCTGCTTGTGCCGCTGTCGGTCGGCATGTTTCCCCACCTGTTCCAACACTGGCTTACGGCCCGCAGTGCCAAGGCCTTCAAGCTACCGATCGTCGCCCACCCGGTGTTTATCATGATTGTGTGGGTGCCGTGCGTGCTGGTGGGCATTTGGGCCACTTCGGCGATGATCGACGGCCAGTTGGTCATTCCGCCCAAGGCCAATCCCAACGCCGTGCTGGCCATCATGGTGCAAAAACTGGCCGGTCCGGTGCTGGGCGGGTTTCTCACTGCCGGCATCCTGGCGGCAATCATGTCGTCGCTCGATAGCCAGTTCCTCTGCATCGGCACGATGTTCACCAACGACATCGTGCTGCACCATTTCGGCCGCGACCGCTTCAGCGAACGCCAGAAAGTGATTTTCGCCCGCCTGTTCGTTGTCGCCATCGTCGCAATCACATATGCCCTGAGTCTGATGCCCACCAGGCGCGTGTTCACCATGGGCGTGTGGTGTTTCAGCGGTTTTGCCAGCCTGTTTCCGTTGGTGTTGGCATCGATCTATTGGCGTCGCCTCACGGCCGCCGGCGCCATTGCCAGCGTGGTGGCCAGCATTGCCGTATGGTTGGCGCTGTTCTACCAGTCGGGTTTCGGACAAAATGCCCGTTACACGTTTTTGGGGATGATGCCGGTCGTC
>WGDQ01000282.1 GCA_015493185.1 Planctomycetaceae bacterium | reverse complement strand
GGCAGATCCGTCCATTGCTCGAGTCGCGATGTGCTACCTGCCATAGCGACCGCAAGCTCAGCGGCGGGCTTTCCATGGTCAATCGTCAAACGCTGCTGAAAGGCGGTGAGCATGGGGCCGTGGTCGTGCCGGGCAACAGTGCCGAAAGCCTGCTCATCCGTCGCGTGGCGGGCGTGGATTCCGGTCGAAAAATGCCCCTCAAAGGCGAACCGCTCAGCGATGCGGAGATCGGGCTGCTGCGGGCATGGATCGATCAGGGGCTGCCGTGGCCCGACGATGTGGTGATTTCGGCCGATCGCAGTTCGTCGCTCCAACTGCGGCGACCGGAACTGCCACCTGCCGATCCCGAGCGGGGGCTGGTGCATCCCATCGACCGGCTGCTGATTCCTTATTTCCAGCAACACGGCGTCACGCTCGATCCGCCGATTGGCGACCGGCAGTTTATCCGTCGGGCGACTCTCGATTTGGTTGGCCTGTTGCCCACGCCCGAGCAGGTCGAGGCCTTTGTTGAAGACAGCCGCCCCGACAAGCGGGCCCGACTGATCGACCGCTTGCTCGACGATCGACGCAACTACGCCGAACACTGGCTTACCTTCTGGAACGATGCCCTGCGCAACGCGTACCGCGGCGCGGGCTATATCGATAGTGGTCGACGACAAATCACCGCATGGCTCTATCGGTCGCTTTACGACAACAAACCATACGACCAATTCGTTCGCGAACTGATCGACCCGGTTCCGGGGTCCGAGGGTTTTACCAAGGGCATCGTCTGGCGCGGCACGGTAAATGCCAGTCAGATACCGGCGATGCAGGCCGCGCAGAATTTGTCGCAGGTTTTCTTGGGGGCGAATATCAAGTGTGCCTCGTGTCACGACAGCTTTGTTAACGAGTGGCGCCTGGCCGATGCCTACGCTTTGGCCGGCGTGTTTGCTGACGGGCCGCTGGAAATTCACCGCTGCAACCAACCCACCGGCAAAATGGCCACGCCGGGCTTCATCTACCCCGAGCTGGGCACGATCGATCCGAAATTGCCCCGCAAGCAGCGTGCGGCCCGATTGGCCCAATTGCTCACCACGCCCGAAAACGGCCGCTTTGCCCGCACTATGGTCAATCGTTTGTGGGCATGGTTCATGGGCCGCGGGTTGATCGAACCGGTTGACGATATGGACGGCTTGCCCTTCTCGGCCGAGTTGCTCGACTGGCTGGCCGTCGATCTGATCGAACACGGTTACGACCTGAAGCACACGATGCGCACCATTTGCAATTCGCGGGTGTATCAGCTTCCGGCCGTGGGCACACCGGCCCCCGATGCCGATACGGTGGTATTTCGTGGGCCATTGGTCCGCCGCATGACGGCCGAGCAGTTTGTCGATGCCGTATCGGCGCTCACCGGCCAGTGGCAAACTCCCACGCCCGCCATGCTCAAGCCCGATAGCTTGAAACAGGGCGGACAGTTGACCGTGGTGTACGAGATTCGCGGGCCGCTCGACGACGGGGCCTGGCCCCCCGGCGAACGGGCATCGTTGGCTATGGCCGATGCGCTGCAACGCGCGCTAGGCCGTCCGAATCGCGAACAAGTGGTTACCCGGCGCGAATCGATCGCCACCACGCTCGAGGCCTTGGAGCTCAACAACGGAACCACGCTCGATCGTATGATCCGCGCCGGTGCACAGCGCTGGCTATCGCAAATGGGCCAATCGCCCGATGCGGTGATTCAGCAGGTTTATCGCGTGGCGTTGGCCCGCGAGGCCACACCCGACGAAGTGGCAATCGCCCGGCAGGTGGTGGGCTCGCCGCCGCAGGCCCAAGGAGTAGAGGACCTGTTGTGGATTGTCGTCGTGCTGCCGGAGTTTCAATTGATTTATTGATCGATTTTCGACCCATGGTTTCATGACGCGGCCGGAGCGCCATGTTGTAATAAACCCGCCCGACAACCACGCTGCCTGCGTGGCCGGCCTTTTCAATATCGGCCGTACCATTCGCGTTGCGAACCAAGAAACAAAAGGTGCTGTAAGCCATGTGGAACACCAGCCGAGCGAACCGTCGCGATTTTCTGAAAACGGCCAGCGCAGCCACCCTCTCGGCCTTGGCGGCCACGGCCCCGAAAAGCCTGTTGGCCGCAGATGCCGACAGCACGCCGCCCGAGGCCACGGCCGACGCCGTGATCGTATTGTGGATGGCCGGCGGTATGGCCCACACCGAAACATTCGATCCCAAACGCTACACGCCCTTTGAAAAAGGGGTGCGGGCCGATCAGGTGTTGAGCACCTTTCCGGCGATCGACACGGTGGTGGACGAAATCAAGATATCGGCCGGTCTGGAGCAAATCGCCTCGGTGCTCGATCGAGGTACGCTCATCCGCACCGCCGTGGCGGCCGACTTGGGCAAGATTTTGCACTCGCGCCATCAGTATCACTGGCACACGGGCTACGAGCCGCCGCTCACGGTGGCCGCCCCCCATCTGGGCGCATGGATCGCCCACGTATTGGGGCCTAAGGACCCGGCCATGCCGCCGTTCATCGACATCGGGCAGCGTTACGAAGGCAACGGCGAAGCCGAGGAACTCAAGGCGTTTCAAACCGCAGGATTCCTGGGCAGCGAATTCGGGCCGTTTCGCATTCCCGATCCGGCGCAGGCGGTGGCGGCTGTTCGACCGGCGCCGGGTGTCGATCTGGGACGCTTCCAGAACCGCCACCGCGCGATGCGCAAGCTCGTTGAAAAAAGCCCCATTGGGCAGCTCGGCAGCGATTATCAGAAAGAGTCGCTGCTGCGGGCCATGGACAACGTTTACCGGCTGATGAGCTCTCCGGCGGCCAAAGCGTTCGACCTTTCGCTCGAGCCCAAGGAAACCTACGACCTTTACAACACGGGCCGCTTCGGTTTGGGGTGCCTGTTGGCCCGGCGGCTGATCGAACACGGCGCCCGCTTCGTCGAGGTCACGACCGAATACATTCCGTTTCTCGGTTGGGACACGCACGACAACGGCCACACGCGGGCCCGCGACATGAAGGCGCTGATCGACCGCCCGGTGGCGCAGTTGATCCGCGAACTCGAGCAGCGCGGCCACTTGGACCGCACGTTGGTCGTGCTCGCTTCAGAATTCAGCCGCGACATGCTCATCGAGGGTAAGCCCGACAAGAAGGTGCCCGACCAGGTTGAGCAGCCCGATGTGATCGAGGAGCTGAAATACTACGGCATGCACCGCCACTTCACCGGGGCCGCGCCGGTGCTGCTGTTTGGTGGTGGTATGAAGCGAGGTTTTCTCTACGGACGCACGGCCGACGAGCGGCCCTGCACCACGCTGGAAAATCCCGTGACCGTCACCAATTTGCACGCCACGATCTATCGGGCCTTGGGCATATCGCCGCAGTACGCCGTCGAAACCGAGCAGCGCCCCTTCTACGTAACCA
>WGDQ01000281.1 GCA_015493185.1 Planctomycetaceae bacterium | reverse complement strand
CGTGGCGGCGACAACCGGGACGGGTGGGGCCGGTGCGGCCAGCGGATTGCGCGAGAGCAGCAAGCGTCGTTCGAGCGGTTCAACCAAACCAACCGGTAGCCGGCGCGATGGCGCGACAATGCGGCGACGTGAGTGTGCCATGGCTCTTCGTGTCCGATCCCTCAGTTCGCGGCGCGCCACGGATGCCGGTTCGATCGGCGATCGCCAGAGCGGCCGTGAGATTGATAGAAATGATCAGCGGGACGCAAACCGTAGTTTTCGACCCTGCCGCACGGCCCGAAGAGATTTACCGGCAGGTGCATTTTCGGCAACGGGTAGTTTTCCCCCTTCAGCACAGACATGCCCGAGCGGACACGTGCTTGCCGAATGCCCGAGCAGGCGACCGCCCCGAAGATGGTGGAATGACCATCGGCAGAGCGAAGACCCAGCGTCGGGCGAAACGGGGGCCACACCGGAACCTTTATCCAGCATAATCGTGACGGTCCGCGTGAGCCAAGAGAAAAATTGTTGGTGCCTTGCGCTTCCGCAACTCCCAAACGGCCAGATGGCCCTGGGTTGGTCGATGTGTGGGGGAACTGGGGAATGGCCAAAGGTGCGGGCTTGTGGGGGGCAGCAGCACCGATGCGGGGACGGGAAAAATCGACCGCGCGGTTGCCTGCGGGGGAGCAAAGCGGCTGGGACACGCGATGGGCTGACGGCTCGGGCGTCGAGAGGGTTGGGTTGCTATCGGCCGCAAACGGCACTGGCCACAGCACATACGACGCTGGTCGAAGTGTCGATCGGAAGCCTTTTCGGAAAAAAGTTCGCCAGACCGTCGACGAATCGTTAAAATCTGCCCCCAAGAAACGAGACCACCGAATCGATGGCAAGCGTGGCGTCGCTCGCCTCCCGACTTCTTTTCCACCGGGTTCGCGTTCTGCGGGCCGGGTGAGCGACGCGGCCAAGGAATGGTTCGGTGCGCCTTTCCCGTCGATTTTGACTTTTCTCAGCGAACGTTTCGCGCGGGGCAACTCGGCTCATGCGTTTTTGGGCTACCAGATGATCGCTAGCCGATGCCGTGCGCGCCGTGGCAGCAGAGGCAGGCCGATCGCCGGCGCCGATGGTTGGTGAGCCTCTGCACAGCAGCTCGTCTTTTCCTGTTTTTTTCTTTTCAACACAAACGCATTCGGCGGTGCATGCCGCGCCGCCGGTGGTTGCCGCAGCGCCGTGAGCGTCGCTTCGGCAGGCGAGGACCGACCGCCGCCGGCCTAAGCGGCGGAACGTAGACGAAGTTTGTTCTTCTCTGAGGGCGTGGTTTGCAAGAACACCTCCACCTCGTTTTTCACTTCTTCTCTTTCTTTTCTCAGCGCTAAGGAACAGATGCACGCCATGGAACAATCGCAAGAAGCAACCCATCGTGACGGACCGTTGTCGGATCTGGACTCGATGGGGCTACCGACCGAGCTGACCGAAGCGGCGGTGAAGGATTTGGCCCGTGTGTTCAAGCTGCTGGCCGACGAAACACGGCTGCGCATTCTGCTGTATTTATCGCGGCGAGGCGAGTTGCACGTTCGGGCCTTGTGCGATTTGTTGGGCCAAAGCCAGCCGGCGGTGAGCCATCATTTGGGACTACTCCGCGTGGCGGGGCTGATCGAGTCGCGACGCGAGGGCAAACACAATTTTTATCGCGTGCTGCCCGAGCGGTTTCAGCATTTGCTCGATCAGTTCTTCGCCAGCGTGCCGAAGACGGCGCGACGGATTCGCCTGGAAGATTACGTGCTGAGCTACGCACCACAAAGCCAGTTGGCATCGCATTCGTAGGGCAAACGGCCAGAGCGGCGCCCCCACGACGGGCGTTCGGCTGCCGCCACGGCGCGCGCCCGACGTTGCGCGGGAGGGGCCGTTTGTCTTTTTTTCTTTCAACGACCAACGACCAGTTCGACGGTCGGCCCTCGTGCGCCGATGCTGGCCACACCGTGCGGACGGGCACTGCGCGGTTGGGCCGGGTGAAGAAGCGGTGTGGCGGAAGCGTGATGCTACGGAGATGACAGAGATGCCGCGGCGGCGGGCCGATCCGCGTGCCCGGTTTGCCGTGGCTCGCCGGCAACCGTCGTCGAGCGGCGGCGTTGGAAGGTGGCTTCAGAATCCACTTCCGGCTTCGATCGCGAGCAAGCCGACCGCCCCGTCGTCGGTCTGCATCGACCAGGCCACGGAGGATTCGCTTGCTTCGCCCTCCTTGATATGAATCGCCTGTTCACAATCTTGGGCCTGGAAGCGATTCTGAAAGACGCCTTCTAGTGGTAACGGCCGTCGACCAGCCGGCGGGCCAGTTCTTCCAGAAGGTCTTCGCCCAGCAGTTTGGCTGCGTTGAGGCCGGTGCCACCGTCGTCGGCCTTGCGGTTGCCCAGCGAACTGGCCAGCCGTTGCATTTGTTCGAGCATCGGCGTGCGGCAGAGCGGGAAGTCGATGGCGATCGATCGCGTGCGGCCCGCGTGGTCTTCGTACAGAATGGCCAGCACCGAAACGTTGCGCGACGTGCCGTCGGCCCGTGCGATCGGCAGGTCGATGAATTGGATGGCGACCGGCCGGCCCCAGCGGTGCGACTCGCCGGTGAGCCAAACGCGGCAGTGGCCGTCTTCGTGCAGCGACTCGCCATAGAAGTCGACGGCGTAGCGGTGATCGGGCCTTTTCAACACGGCGATCACGCGACCCCAGAACATGCGTTTGCCGGCCGCATCGGCCGGCCGGTCCCACGCATCGAGCAGACCGCCGGGTCGCCAGCGAGGTGGTAGCTCGGCGGCATCGAACTCAGTGTGCGCCACTTGCCGCAGCACCCGCCACGGCCCATTGCCGGTGAAGCGACCCACACGCAGCACCCGCAACGAGGCCAACTGCGATGCGTTATCGGAAGCGGTCTGCGAGGCGGTGTCGGCCGTGGCGTCGGCGCCGCTGTCCGATGCGGCGTCGGATGAAGAGGCGGACGTGGTGCCGCCGGTGGATGCGCTATCGGGTGTGGGGGCAGATGCGCTATCGGAAGCGGCAGCGGGTGCGGAATCCGTCGGGTCATTTTCGCCGGCAGATGCGCGATCTGGCTGGCCGCTTTTCGCATCGTTGGCCACCGAACTGTCCTGGTGGTCCGCGATGAGCATCACAACGTGCTTAGGCCGAAGGCGGTTT
>WGDQ01000280.1 GCA_015493185.1 Planctomycetaceae bacterium | reverse complement strand
GCCGTGGCCGGGTCGCTCGTCAGTGCATTGGCACCGCCGACCGCAGGCGATGCGCTTTGCTACCACCTCGAGTTGCCCAAAACATTCCTTGACCACCATGCATTGTCTTTTCTGCCCTATCAAGAAACCTCGACATACCCGCTTCTCGTGGAGATGTGGTATCTGTGGGCGATGGTCGTGGGCGACGCGGTTACCGCTCAACTGGTTCATTGGACGATGGGGCTGCTGCTGGCGAGCGCTTCGTTCTTGCTGGCCTCGACGATGCTGCCTCGCACATGGAGCCGCTTGAGCGGACTGCTGGTGCTGTTCGTGCCGGGCATTACCAATCAGATGGCAGCCCCACTCAATGATGTTGCTATCGCTGTGTACACCACGTTGGGGTTGTTGGCGTGGCGCAAAAGCTGCGCGGACGATGACACGTCGCGCTGGTTGGTGCCCGCCGGCCTGATGTTCGGCGGCGCGCTGTCGATCAAATATCATGCCTTGCCTTTCGTGCTGGCGGTGGGCATCGTTGCGCTGTGGATCGAAGTTTTCAAACACCGGCTATCGTTGGCCGGCTTTATGCGCCGGGCTGCCGTGATTGCTGTTGTTGCATCGACGGTATGCGGCACGTGGTACCTTCGCGCGACGATTCATCGCGGGAATCCGGTGTATCCGTTCTTCAGCCAACGTCCGACCATTGAAGGGCCGCTGGCTCTGAGAGAGAGCAAACGGCCGCTTTCCCTCAGCCCCGTCGACTTGCTTCGTGCGCCGTGGCTGATATCGATCTATCCCGAACGTTTTGGCGGCCGCGGCCACCGACTGGGCATCGTGTTTCTGATGATCGCCCCCGTGTTGGTCGTTGCACGGCGCTTGCGTGGGCTAGGCAGCCTGATGACCATTGCCATGATCTACGCAGCCTTGTGGTACGCGACAAGGCAGAACGTCCGGTTTCTTTATGTGGTGGTACCGATTCTTTCGATCGCTGCGATCTGGGCGGTGATCGAGCTGCACCGCTTTCCACGACTACCGGGCCGAATCGCTCTCGCCCTGTGCGGCACTGCGATCGCCATTGCAGCGGCCACACCTTTGATTCGAGCTCGCGACAAAGTGCCCGTTGCCCTTGGCTGGGAAACTCGAGAAGCGTACTTGCTCCGCAACGAGCCGACGTATGCAGCCGCTGCCGTGGCCAACGTTATGATGTCAGAGACCGATAAGATTCTGACGCAAGACTACCGCGGGTTCTATTTTCGGTGTCCGGTCGTGCGCGAGGTGAGCTTTCGGCGTGCCACCGGCTACAACCAACGGCTAAGCTCGCCGGACGACTTGCCCCAGCTTTTGCGGCAGGAAGGCTTCACGTTTTTGTTGCTTGCAGAGAATGCTTCGCGGCAGGGCATACGGTACAACGACACGTTGTCGCGGCTCATCGATACCTGTGGGCCTTCGTCACAGTCGGAATTCGACTGCCTGGTCGACTATCGCTTTACCGATCGCGATGGCGCTTTGCGACGCTATCGATTGCTGCGGCTACGGTAGTGCCGTCGGCGTGCAGATTGGTTGCTGGAACCTCGCATCAGGGAAGAATGGCCAAGCCGGGCCGGCTTCAGAATCGTCTCGCCTGCCGGAGAACACAGGGCTTTGAAGCAAAGCCACCCCCGCCTGAAGCTGAAACCGGCACCACCCTATCCTCATACGAAGGCGGCAGATCAGCCTTTACAAAGCCCGCCAACTCGCCCACAGCCACGCCAGATACGACGCTCCCGATACCCGAATTCACGCAGCAGACAGGAGTGCGTCTGTTCGGCGGGCGTCTGGTAGATCAGCTTGTTTCTCTTCTCCTTGTTTTTGACCACAGTCTGCGTCGATGTGCCACATTGTGGCGTCTTCCTGAATTGACCTTGGCTGCGAAAAACGCGGCGCGTTATAAACTCGGATCTCACGACCGACTGAAACGGCCTGCCTGAAAAACACGCGACCTTAGCGACCCAGCCAGTCATTTTTTTCGAGACCTCTCATGCTGCTGAAACGCGAGGGGGGGCAGACCGTTTTGCAGTTCAACGAACCGAATTGTTGCCGCCTGCGAGAACTACCGTAGATAAGAAGTGCAGACAATGTTTTCCGTTCTGCTGTGCTCCTTCTCCGTTGTCTGAATCGCCGTGTCAGACTGTCCCACAGTAGCAAATTGAGTGTGTTCCCATTCCCTTTTGCTCTCGTGCGGATGCGGCCCGGCAGCGTTTCTGTTTCTTTCCCTCGTTTCAGACTACCCCCTATACCGCAATGAGTCGCAGGCCATGGAAGGCTGGCAGACATCTCTGATCGCATCGGCGGAAAGCGACATCGGTCAGCAAATCGATGTAACGATCTTGCTGCCGGCATACAACGAGGAGATGGCTCTTGGCCCGGTGCTGACCGAAATCGTTGAAGCCATGGCCAACGAGCCGGTGCGATACGAAATCTTAGTGGTTGACGACGGTTCGACAGACCAGACGGCCGACGTGGCGAAACGATTTGCCGAGGCCTGCTGGCAGTGTCCGGTGCGGGTCGTCCGGTGCGCCGAGAATCGAGGAGCCGGGGCCGCGCGACGACTGGGGATACGGCAAGCCCGCGGCCAGATTGTGGTGATGCTCGACGCGGATGGCACATACCCTGCCGAGATGATCCCACGATTGCTGGAGTATTTCCCCGCTTACGACCAGGTGAACGGAGCCCGAACCAGCGAACAGGGCACCTGGCCGTGGCTGCGGCGCACGGCCAAATGGTGCATTCGCCAGTTGGCCTGTTACCTCACGGGATGCCGTATCCCCGATTTGAACACGGGACTGAAAGCATTTAAGCGAGAAGAAATGCTTCGCTGGCTCTGGGTCGTTCCCGACGGGTTCAGTTGCGTGACCACGATGACGCTGGCCTTTCTCACGAATGGCTACGCGGTGAAGTACATCGACACGCCATACCGCCCAAGAATTGGCCGAAGCAAGTTTCACCCGATTCGCGATACGGCGGCCTATCTGGCCACGGTATTGCGAATTGTGCTCTATTTTCGACCACTCAAGGTGTTTTTGCCTTTGGCGGGCATCATTATTGCCGCTGGCTTGTTAAAGGGCCTATGGAGTTTCCAGACCACCGGCACACTGCAAGAGTCGGATGTAATCGTCATGACTGCCGGTTTTTTGACTTGCACGTTTGGGCTACTGGCCGAGGTGATCGTGGCGCATCACCGGCAATGAATCGGAGTGCGGCGCGCGCCACAATATTGGTCGGCACACGTCACAGCGTTTTCGTTCCCACCCCGTTTGCTGCACGAGACGAGTCAGCGGCTGAGCGATTCCGGCGACACGGCCCCAACGCCCACTGCCGTGTTCGACAGATGGAACGCCAACCTTATTGGTGTGGGACGGCGTGAAGCGAGATGGCACGAAAAACACGAAGAAAGAGTGAGCTTTGAAGCAGGCAACCCGGCATATGAAATCGACTTCCCGGAAGGCTGCTTAAACGAGCTCAATCCGCGCCGCAGGATCGTGCTCCAAGGAAAATCGAGAAGCAAAACCCATGTCTACTGACGCCAATCTACCCGCAGCCGGATTTTGCGACATCGGCCCCACAGGTGAGTCGCTTTCGCAGTTCATCGTGCCGGGCACGTCGGTCGTTGCCGGTGCTACGGTTCCATCGGCCATCGCAACACCGCGGCATGCTTGCCGGGCAAATCGTGATCCGCACTTGCGACGGCTGTATGCCGACCACGCGCTGGCCCGAGTTCCCCATCTGCTGAGCATGACGGACTGCAATCCGTACCGCCCCACCTACGGATGCATGGACCGGGCCTATTGGCACTATCGAACCAGCGACTTTCCGAGCCAGATGTATCAGGAAGGTGTTTGGCCACTGGCACTGATCTATACCGTGCCGCTGCCGGGCAATCGCTGGCATGCCAATCCCCGAATCAGAGAGCTGAGCATCGCGGGCATGCGATTCTGCGCTCGCAGCTCACACGGCGATGGTTCGTGCGACGACTATTACCCCTACGAACGCGCATTGGGAGCAGCCGCGTTTTCGTTGCTTGCCGCTGTGCGAGCCTATCGACTGCTCGAACTGGACGACACCGAAATCCTCGACTGGATTCTGCGGCGTGCCACGTGGCTGGCCGACCATGATGAATCCGGACGCTTGACAAACCACCACGCCACGATCGCCTTGGCGCTGGCCCATGTGTGGCAACTTACGGAAGAGTCGCGATTTGCTGAAGCTGCCGACCGCGAAGCACGGCGTGTGCACGCATGGCAATCGCCCGAGGGATGGTTCGACGAATACGGTGGCGCAGATCCCGGCTATCAGACGGTTACGATCGATGCGTTGGTGAAATATCGTCGTTTGACCGAAAGTAGTTGGCTGGATGAGCCACTGCTTCGCGCTGTGCGGTTTGCCCACTGGTTCTTGCATCCCGATGGCAGCTACGGCGGTCCGTATGGCAGCCGTGGCACCCGTCACTTCTACCCGCACGGCTTCGAACTGCTCAGCGATTCGGTAGCTGCCGCGGCAGATTTGGCCGACGGCTTCCTGCGCAGTTTACGCGGCGGCACCGTGGCCTACTTCGACGACGATCGGATGTTCGTCCATCGCTTGGGCAATTTGATCGAAGCCTATCGAGACTGGAGCCCGGAACGGCCGGTTTCCGACTTGCCCGCAACGGAGGAAACAAAGTATTTCCCTCGTGCCCAGATTCTGATCGACCGCGACGGGGCATCCCGCACGGTGATTTCGGCAGCCCGCGGCGGCGTGTTCACACACACGCCTCGCGATGCTCCCGCCGTGAGCGACGCGGGCCTGCTTGTGGAAACAGTCGACGGACGCGTTGCCGCGTCGCAGGTGTTCTGTAGCGATCGCAAGGTACGCTTCACGATTCGGCCCGCTCCCGAGGGATTGGAATCGGTCCCACAGCCGGAAAACGCCCAGCCTGGTCCGTCGAAAGCTACTCCTGATGAGGACGCATCAACCGGAGAGGTTCATGCGGAGCGCGCGTGCTGGCAATTGACGGTTGAAGGTCCGCTGTATTGGACCCGTTTTGAATTGGCGACACCGTTGCGTGCGGTGGCATTGCGTTTGGGAATGTTGACCGTCGGACGCTGGTTGAGGGATCATGTGCGTCGTTTTCTTCAACGGCGAGTCGTCACCGGCTTGAACGAGGCGCCGATCGCGCTCAGCCGGCGCATTACTCGAATCGACGGACGTTCTGGAGAAGCGGGCTGCTTGCGTGTGGAAGATACGATTGAACTGCACGACTCGCGGATCGAGGTCCGCCGTCTCAGCTTCGGCGCAGATCATGAAGTGCGCTATACGGCCGCTGCCAATATTTACCAGCAATCGACGTTGCAGCCGTGGTACGACCTTAGCCAACAAGATGTCGAGGAGCTAAACCGTCGGCGCCGGTTGCGCGTCGCACGCGAATTCGAACTGTGAAATTCGCTGCCGCACACACTGCGGCACGTTGCGTTTGTGGCGACCACCGCCACGTAGCCAACGCTGCCAACATTCGTGCGCTGGCGTGTGCGTCACAGGCAGCTTCAACTTACGTTTTGCGATCCGTACGGCGCACGATTCGCCCGTAAGCCTTCACCGACGCCGTTCTTATCGGTGGATGCGAAAAACGGCAAACGTCGCAACGCCGGCACGCTTTTCAGGTGAAGCTCCAGAGCAAAACATCCCATTCGCTATCAGCACGCTGTAGGCCAAGCCCCCTGCCGAGGACAATCGCAGCATGGCTACATTAGTAGTTCGCACACTTCGCACACCAAGATTCGGCCGTTGGATGCCTATGGCCGTAACACTTCTTCTGCTAGGCGTGCTCTATTGGCAAATCGGTTGGTCGGCAATCGGACGGGCTGCACTTGAAGTGTCCACGCCCTACCTTTTGCTTGCGCTGCTGCTCTTTGTACCGCAGACGTTGGTATCGGCGCTGCGCTGGCAAGTAATCGCTTCGGCCGAATGTTCCCTCACGTTGGGCCATTCGCTTATGTCGGTGTTGCGATCATCTGCATGGAACCTGCTATTGCCAGCTAAATTAGGTGACTTTTCGAAAGCGTCTGAGCTACCGCTTCCTACGCTTGGTCGAAAGATGCTGGCTAGCCGCTATGTGCTTTACGAAAAGGCCGTGGACGTGGCCGCCCTGCTCGTTCTATTCGCGTGGGGAGCGAGCTCCTGGGCACCTATGCGATGGGCCGACGTCGCCGTCCTATTACCGCTATCGCTGCTGTCTGTTCTGGTGCTTCGGCAAGGATCGGCAACACAACGATTTGCCAAAACCGCCACACTGTCGCTCTTTCTCTGGTCGCTGCATTTGATGCAGTTCGACCTGTTTTTCAAGGCAGCCGGCATTTTTACACCGCCTGCCTTGATTCTCGCTCGCGTGCCATGGGCCATTTTTGCGGGTCTTGTGCCGACAACTCTTTGGGGCGTGGGCACCCGCGATGCGGTGCTGATCTGGGCGTTTTCCGATTCGGCACCCACAGCCGCGCTGGCCATCGTTGGTGCGTTGGCTTCGTTGCGCTACATCGTGCCGGGGCTAGTGGGCGTGGTGGTCTTCTTGCGCACGCCCACTGTTCAGTGCGTGTCTATCGCACCATCGCCCAGCACCGCATTTCGCGCCGCGCGGCGCGACGCGGCTTCCTACTGACGGCTGAATTCGAAGCCGCCAGAAAGCGGAAATGCCCCGATGCGGTAGGACCGCCCCCATGCCGTCGGGACGCTACGCGCTGCTGCCCGGTCGAGCCATTTTCCCCAATCTCGCGCCGCCACTGGTCAAGTGCGCGAATTCCTGAAAAAACATGCCGGTCAGGCAAACTTTTTGGCCGAAGTATATCGCGGCAGCGGGTGTGTTGACGCGCTGTATCATGCGTCCCAACAACGCACTGAGTCGTCGGGGGTAACGTTGCAGACGAGTCCCAGATGAAATGTTTGCGGAGATAGTCGAGGACGACCCTCGAGCGGTTCGAACGCCGGCCGGCATATCAAGGGCGACGAGCAACGACCGATCGACGGTGCGTTTGAAATCGTCCATTCAGGAAATAAAGAGCACGTTCATTCGTCGCGGCATGCAGCGAGTGAGCCTCCAAGACAAAGGTCGAGGCAACGGCGACACACCGCGGCAACGTATGTCACCGTGCGTGCCCTGCCTAGTCGCACATACAACCACACGTAACTACCCGGATCGTTTCCGTTCCACATCGCGAGTCGGACAAAGAGATGAAACGCGAGCCACTTCGTCTGTTGCACGCTGAGCCAGGTACGGAAGGCTGTGAATCACGCTTAAGAAGCGTGACGCACATCACGGGTACCCTTCCGCTTCGATTGCTGGCCCTGACCCTATTCGTGTTGCCGTCGCTGCTGGGTTGCGCCATGTGTGCCAATCCTTATGATTACTGTGGACCAACGTTCACAGGTGGAGCATGCGACAGTTGTTTTGGCGATGAACGGGTTGCTTCGATTTTCTCAGACGGCGTGCCACAGTACGGTGAAACCAAACCGATTGAGCCGCGCACGTTCAAGGCGTCAGAAGAACCGGAAGAAGCTTTGCCGCCACCCGGCGAAGGCCCGCCCGAATCACCTGGGACCCTGCCCACGCCGCCGCTTCCCAAGCCCGAGCGTGCTGATGATTCGGCCGGTCGTTGGAACACACGTCGCCGTTATTGAAACGAGCAGCATCACGGCGTTGCGCCGACCATACGAGATTGATCCCGAGCGTGCGGAAAAGCCTCCTTCCTCGCTACACGGTGCTGACATGCCGCCCGGCCCCACGTGCGCCGAAACGCCAGCAGCGCCAGGCTGTTTGGAAAACACCGCCGACGAAAGGGATGATTCGAAAAAGGATTGAATATCCGAGCGGTTGACAAACGCCCCTAAGAAACATGTCGCGCCACGATGGTGCAAACGTTGGGGTGGTTGGGCGTGAAGCGCCAGTGGCGTTTTCCGGGGGGACACGCCCGACACTCCTTTTTTTCTCTTCGCTCTTCCCTCTGCGACGGCAGTTCTCGACGCTTGTCGCGCGCATCAGGCGGTTCTCTTGTAGCGGCGCAGCGACGTGCCTTTCACCGTGTAAGCGGGGGAAACGCCGCTGCTCTTGATGCCCCTGCTTTCGGCACCGATCGGCGGGCCAGTGTGCGCGGGCATGCCACGAGTCGATCGAAGGCGACGGTTCGAAAATCCAGCGAGCATCGCGCCGAATCGCTGCCCATTGTTTCTGTCCCCGGGCGCACGCCTTCGCTCGCGGCTGCGGCAAGCCATGATCCGTATAGCCGATGAGATGCTTGCACGTCGGGAGCTGATCCGACAGAATCGCATGCAAGGCTTGCCGTGATTACCGAGGTGGCCGGAACCGCATTTCTTTGAAGTCGGGGTATCCGCGAAGTCGGGACATCCGCCACCCTGGCGAGCGAAGAGAACTTCGCAGATGAGTCAGGGGCCCGCGAGACAGTTTACGTCAGCGGCAGCGGCTCCGGATCTTAGGGTATCGGACTGAGTTACTGCGTTTCGGCCTGACGGCACGCCGGCAGTGACCAGCCTTTCTATTTGTGGTTTCCTGGCCCTGCCTTCAGCTCGCGCAGCCATCAGTATCAACAAAGAGCAGCCTTTGCAGTTGCCCGCCTATGGTTCCTCCTGAACATCAAGCGACCGAAACGCCCCATCACGACATCAGCCTGGTGCAACCGCCTCCTCGCACCGTGCGTGGCATCTTGGGGCGCTTGGGGCCGGGCCTGATCATCGCAGGCGCTATCGTTGGCTCTGGCGAGCTGATCGGAACCACTAAAACGGGGGCTGAGGCCGGCTTCTGGTTGTTGTGGCTGATTGTCGTCGGGTGTGTGATCAAGGTATTCGTGCAGGTCGAGTTCGGGCGGTTTGCCATTACCCAGGGACGCACGACGATGGAAGGCATGAACAGCCTTCCAGGGCCACGGTGGCGTGTGAATTGGCTCATGTGGTACTGGTTGCTGATGTTCGTACTGGGCATTGGGCAGCTTGGCGGCATCGTGGGTGGCGTTGGGCAAGCACTCGCGATGACCGTGCCGATCACGGGAGATCTGGCCGAATTGCTCGAGTTCCAGGCCGCTGAAGCTGCATACGATCGGCAGTTGCAGGAGCACCTTTCCCAGTCCGCTAACCCACAGGGCAAACCGACGGAGGAAAATAGCTCTCGGCAATATCTGAACGACCGCACTGCGGCCTTCGTTGCTCGTCACGGTCGACGGCCAGAAAGACCATCGCACCTGAGCTATACCCGCGACGACTTGTACTGGAGCGCCATCGTCACAGCAATCACAGCCGTGCTCTTATCTTTGGGGCGCTATGGTCTCATTCAGGCGGTTGCAACGGTGTTGGTTGCTGCGTTCACGGCAGTGACGATCGGCAACCTTTTTGCCCTGCAAAACCATCCGCAATGGGCGATCGGCTGGGACGACATTCGCCTGGGGTTCAGTTTTGGCCTCCCGCCGAGTCGGGGAGGCACTGCCCCGCTCTACACGGCGTTGGCCACCTTCGGCATCATCGGCGTGGGCGCCAGCGAATTGATCGCCTATCCGTATTGGTGCCTTGAGAAGGGCTACGCCCGCTTCACCGGTCCTCGCGACAACAGTAGCAAGTGGGCCGCTCGTGCCCGCGGATGGCTGCGTGTGATGCATTGGGATGCGTGGCTCTCGATGGTCGTTTACACGTTTGCCACGATCGCGTTTTATCTGCTTGGTGCCGCGGTGCTGTATCGGCAAGGCCTGAACCCCTCGGGCGAACAAATGATTCGCACGCTGGCCGAGATGTACGTGCCGGTATTCGGCACGTGGTCGAAAATCGTTTTCCTTTTCGGCGCGATCGCCGTGCTCTACTCGACTTTTTTTGTGGCCACGGCCGGCAATACGCGAATGGCGGCCGATGCGCTGCGTGTGTTCGGGGTTGCCGGCTTTACCGAAGCGGCACGTCAGTGGTGGATTCGTTTCTTTTGCGTGTTCTTTCCTTTTCTGTCGTTGGCAGTGTTCGCTGTGAGCAAGAACCCAGTCACGCTCGTGCTGATTAGCGGCCTGGCGCAGTCGATCATGCTGCCGATGTTGGGCGGGGCAGGCCTTTATTTTCGTTACCGTCACTGCGACCCGCGCGTGCGACCGAGCCGCTTGTGGGACGTGTTTCTGTGGCTGTCGTGCTTTGGTTTGCTGCTGACCGGCAGCGTCGGCCTTTGGAAGGGGCTGAGCCGCTTTCTTTCCGGTTGAATCAGCCTCATCAGCAGGATGAGGCGCCAAGCTATTGGCTCGCATCCGCAGTCGGATTGCCAACAATCACGTCGTGGCGGCATCGCCGATCGTGCTGTTTTGCTTGCCCCAACACAGCGTGGCGGCACACCGCTGCGGCCGATCTACTTACGGCCAACCGACAGTACGGCGCAAGCAAGCCATCGCGATCTGGACGGCTGCGATACACTGTAAGATGTCGCCCATTTTTCGTCTTCGCCGAGGTGTTGGTCCGTTAAGACAATCGGAAAACATCCCGTAGTCGATACAATCGGGCCGCGAACAGCGAAAACGCGGTGCGAAGTATCGCCGCGTTGCCGGTGAACCATCGCCCACCACGCACACGAAGCATAGACTGAGACACAGCGTCGACTACCGCAGGGTGTAGAATAAAACAAGGTATTGACCTATAAGGTCTCTCGCGTCGGAGCTTGATCGGATCCTGAGAAGTTGCCCCCGTGTGGCAGCAGACGGCGCGGATGGAATGCAGCCGTTCCCGTCACGTTTTCTCCCTCGCGCGTCTCACGACCCTCTGAATTTTCCGGCCGAAGCACCGTGATTCGACATCGCCGATTCATGCTTTTCGTGGCGCCGCTCGCGATCGTTGGTGGTTCGCTATGGGTGGTTTCGCAGTTGCGGCATGGCATGCACGACCTGCCGCCCGTTGGAAACCGGGCTATTTTCGACAAGCCGAACGAAGCCAGCCGTACGAATCAGGCGAACGTCAACGTGGGCGATGGCCCGATGGCAGTTGCCCCGGACTGTTTGCTCGAACAACAGTGTCGCCGAATCAGCGAGCAACTGGACCGTGAATTGAACCGGCAGGTTCACCCGCCGTTTGTCATCGCGGGCGATCTTCCCGAAAAAGAATTGGCTGCTTGGTACAAGCAAACCATTCGTCCCGCCGCTGCCGCCATGGCGCACGACTATTTCGATGTGCCTCCCGATGCGCCGATCACAGTGCTTCTGTTTCGCGACGAGTCGAGCTACAACCACTATGCGAAAAAGCTGTTCGGCGACGAAGGCGTTTCGGTTTACGGCTACTACAAGCCGCGTTCCCGTACGTTGGTGATGAACATCGCCACGGGCGGCGGTACGCTGGTGCACGAGCTGACACACGCGTTGGCCGACTTCGACTTTCCCACCATTCCGGATTGGTTCAACGAGGGGTTGGCATCGCTGCACGAACAGTGCCGCATCCGAGAAGACTGCGGCACGATCGAAGGTCTCGTCAACTGGCGCCTGCCCGTGCTGCAAAAGGCTATTCGCAGCGCGCGGCTGCGGTCGATCGAGTCGCTAATTGTCGACAATGACTTTCGTGATCACGATGTGGGGCTCAACTACGCTCAGGCGCGTTATTTCTGTCTTTACCTGCAACGGCTCGGGCTGCTGGATGACTACTACCGTGCATTTCGCGACAATCAGCCGCGCGACCCAACCGGAATAGAAACGCTACGGAGCATGTTTCCACAGCAAACACTCCAGGATGTCGACGCTGACTTTCGTCGCTGGGCGATGGGGCTTGCCTGGTAACCCGCAGTTCGTCGTCTCGAGTGCCACCGGCAATCTGCCTGAATCGATGCCTTGCTACGGCAGCGCCTTGCCGTCTCACTACGTGTCACGCAGCTTTTTGCGGGCGCATAGTTTATAGCTTCACACCTGCTGGTAATGTGTCGACGCTGAACGTCGTTCAGCCTACGTTTTGTGGCAATCCTTCAGGTATCGCACAGGGTTGTTTCCCGTAGATTCACTCAAAGTCGTTCGATGGGGTCGACCACAATGAATTCGCGTCGAGCATCGCGGGCCAAACGCGAGGCCGCTATGTCGGGATCGTGCCCCCAGCAAATCCACCACCCTTCGTCGGCTGCGCGTCCCAAAAGAGCCGGCTTGCGGCGGCGCGTTTCGAGCAGATCGACGTCATATGCCATGCACCACAGTCGCCGAAGATGGGCCGTCGTGGGACAAAGATCGCAGGGATAAACGGCCGTTTCGCCACGCGATTCGAACACGTAGGCAACATGCCCCGCCGTATGACCAGGCGCCGGCATCCACCGAAACCCGGGCAGCAATTCCTCGGGCTGTTCGAGCAAACGCAAACGCCCTGTTTCGCCCAGCACGCGAAAGTTTTCCGGCGGATAACTTCCTTGAAGCTCGGGCGCGTTGCTGTTGGCTGTTTGCCATTCGACGCTCGACACGAGGTAGCGAGCATTGGGAAATGTGGGCACGATGCGCTGCTGACGATCGTAACGCGTGGCACCACCGCAATGATCAAAGTGCAGGTGCGTCAGAGCAACGTAGTCGATCTGTTCGGGAGCCACGCCGACGCGAGCCAGGCTCTCAAGCAACGGCTCGCCGGCTTCCAGCGCGTCGAACTCGCGCTGTCGCTCTGAAACCTTGCCGCCGTAGCCGGTGTCGACCAAAATCGTGTGCCGACCGTCGCGGGCCAGCAGACAGTTGGTGGCCATGCGAATCCGGTTTCGCTCGTCAGGGGGCGAGAGCTTTTGCCACAACGGTTTGGGCACAACACCGAACATGGCCCCTCCGTCGAGTCGCAAGGTTCCGCCGCTAACGGTAGTCAGCTCCCAATCGCCCAATCGCATCGATCTCAACTCTTCTCTCGTGGCTAAATCAGTACCGACTAGCGCTGCACAGCTTCAGACCGCCGCCTGTAGCTTGCTCTCTCTGCATTACAAGACCGGAAGCATCGCGAATCGAAAACGGATCCAGCTTTCCACGGCCCTAACGCTGCCAAGGCGAGCAAAACAGAGTACGGTGTTCACCGTAGCCCACGGCGGCTTGCCGTACCAGTCCATCGGCCGCAGGGCCATGAAGACAAGCATCAGGCGGCACATTATTTGCATTTCTGGGTGACAGCCGCACGGTGATTCGGATAACTCATGCCTTGACAATACCCGAGTGCAATGTGGAATCTCGTGGTCTGAACACAACAGCGCCAAGCGTGGCTGGGCCTGCTGGTGAACGGCATCGGCCCAATGGGATTGAGACCGATTGCCGCCTTTCGGTCATCTGCGCCCCCGGAACGGAGCACAGCCGAAGGTTATCTGCATATAGCGCCGGCAACGTCACAAAGCAGGTTTTCCAGCCCACCGGCACGTGGAAGAGGTTTATTCGCCGTTTTCCCCAAGACGGATTTAGGAGCACAAACACAGCCATGACATCAAGCAACGCCCCCAATTCGGCCTCGCGTCCCGTCAATCCATGGGTGATCGAGACCTCACCGGAGCGCTTTCAACACGATGTAATCGAACGGTCGAAACAGATACCCGTCGTTGTTGACTTTTGGGCCGCGTGGTGCGGGCCGTGCCGAATGCTAGGCCCTCTGCTCGAACGGCTTGCCCACGAATACGATGGCCAATTTGTGTTGGTTAAGGCCGAAACCGATCGCATGCCTTCGATCGCATCCCAATTCGGTGTGCAGTCCATTCCGGCAGTGTTCGCTGTGCGCGATGGTCGGATAATCGATCAATTTGTCGGCGTGCTGCCTGAGACCGAGTTGCGAGCATGGATCGAACGTCTGCTACCCACGGAAGCTCAGAAGCTGGTCGACCAAGCTCGATCTCTCGAATCGGCCTCGCCTCGGGAGGCGGAAGAAATTTACCGACAGGCCATCGGGCTCGATGCGACCGAAGCGGCGGCGAAAATCGGCCTGCTGCGTCTGCTGCTTCAGCGGGGCGACCTGGACGAAAGCCGGAAGCTGCTCGACGAACTTGAGTCGCGCGGTTACTTAGAACCCGAGGCGGAGACGCTTCGCGCGAGATGGGAACTGATGCGACTGGCGCGTGAGTGCGGCGACGTAGCCACTTGCCGTCGCGCGTGGCAAGAGAATCCGGATGATCTCAACACGGCGCTGCGATTAGCAGCGGTGTTGGCGCTCGATGGCCAATATCAAGAGGCTATGGACCTTTGTCTCGACGTATTTCAACGCGACCGGGCCAACCTGCGAACACAGGCCCAAAAGCTCCTGCTCGACATTCTGCATTTGTTGGAGCCCGACTCGGAATTGGCCACTGAATACCGCCGCAAACTGTCCATGCTTATGTACTAAAAAAACGGCGTGTGGTGCGGGGCGACACACGCCGGTTGGACAGCGAGCGGGTCACGTCCCCCAAGAAAGGCTATTTCCGTGCCACGATGCCCTTGTGCCAGCATGATTCACGCGTGTCTGCTCGCCGCATCCTACACCGTTGCACTTGTTTACGATCGCGCCGTAATGCTGCGAACGTTTGCGAGCTGGCGAATCGACTATGGAATACGTTTCCGCTCCGTGGCCAGAGGGATACAATGTGCTTGGTGAGAGGGAGGCGTGCGGTCACCATTTGTTTTGTTCCACTCAACCCGGGCGAGGGCCGTCATGCGTTGGATTCATGCTTCTGGTGCGATCGTTGTTTTGATCAGTGGGCTTACCTTGTCGGCGCATGGCGAAGGCGGCCACGGGCATGGCGGACATGCAGGCCATCACGGCGGCCATGGACACTATGGCGGTGGGCACGGGCACGGTGGACATGGGCATGGTGGGTACGGACACGGCAGCCGATATTACGGCGGGCATCATCATGGCTATCGCTATCACTACGGCGGTCATCATCCCCACCCCCATTTCAGTTTCTACTACGGTGGCGGACATGCCTACCGCCCCTACTACGCGCCCCATGCAGCATACGGCTACGGCCCGGTTTACCGTTATCGGTACGTCGTTCCTCCGTATTACCTTCCGCGTGCTTACGGCTTTAGCTACGGCTACAGCTACGGACCCTACGGCGGATCGGTCTATTTTTACGGCTTCTGATTTTGCCGCTTCAGCGTTTTTCCCGTCGCTAGTGGGGCGTTGTATGGCGACATCCCCGCCACGTACACAGCACACTGAACAACGCTGAACACCGGCAGGTGAGGCAGCTTTGGCGCGGGAGAGCATCACGGCTATCCTGAGACGCGAAGTCGCCCAGAGCGGCTCTCACAACGCACCCTCTTTTCGGATAGTCTTCCGGTTGATAAGCTACGCAGCAGGCCCCAGGTCAAGAATCGTCTTTCCAGCGACAGGCCGCAAGTAGCAGCGCGAAAGCTGTTGCCAGTCGCTCGTTGCACCCGGGTGCCTACGGCAACGGTTGATTACTCTGCGACCGTTGAGCACAGCCGTCTCGTTTGGTGGGATCTCAATGTCCCCGTAGCTCAACTGGATAGAGCGTCGGCCTCCGGAGCCGAAGGTTAGAGGTTCGAATCCTCTCGGGGATATTTTCTTTCTTTCGACCTTATCGGTCGGCACCGCAACCCAGGGGTGTCCGTTCGCTTGAAATGTGCTTGGCTGCCGGTTGCTCTCTGGCCTATTTTGTTTGGTGTGGCACACCACGCTCCTGCGCTTGGCCACAAACGAACGAATGCGTTCCTGTAAACGCGCCCACGCTGCAAAGCCTAAAAACGCTTTTTGTCCAGTCAGCAACCAAGACCCTGAAAGACGACTCGTCGATCTCGCAATCAGAAAAGTTGGTCGATCGGCGGTGCGGTTGCCAAAGGCTTTCTGCACGTTGAACTGTCGCCTTGTCGAAGTCTATTTGAATGGTATTTTCGGCAGGCGACAGTTGGCAGCAGCATCACGCGCAATTTCAGCCTATGACAGACCAACCGCGATGGCATAGGCACTTGAATCGTCGGGCCCGCCGATGGTTGGTCGTTGTCGGCAAGTGGTTGCTTGTACTGCTGATCGCGTGGGGCATCAGCAGTACCTTGTCGGAAGGAATCGATGAGCTGAAACGCACCGCCTGGCACCTACGTCCCTCTTGGCTTTTTCTCGCCGGCGCGACGTATCTTGTCGGACTGGCTCCTAGCGCCATCTTTTGGCACAGGATTTTGGGAGCCTTGGGGCAATCGCCGCAGTGGTTTGAGACGTTGCGGGCCTATTACATTGGGCATTTGGGAAAATACGTGCCCGGAAAAGCGTTGGTGGTGGTGTTGAGAACGGTTTTGATCCGCAGCCGACGCGTCGACGCGCCGGTTGCGGCTCTGAGCGTGTTTTACGAAACACTGACCATGATGGCGATTGGTGCGCTGGTGGCCGCAGCATTGGTGGCGATAGGCTTTCGACAACATCGTTGGCTGGTCGCTGTCGCACTGGGGCTGATGCTGACCGCCGGGGTGCCGCTTGTGCCAGCCGTGTTCACCCGGCTGCTTGGATGGCTTCGCATCGAACGGTATCAACCTGGTCTGATCGCCTTGTTGCGAAAACTGCGATGGCCCGATCTTTTGACCGGATGGATAGGTATTGCCGGCGGTTGGGCACTGCTGGGAGCGAGCCTTTGGGCAACCTTGCGATCTATGGGAACTGATATCGGCTTTCCGAGCGACTTGCCACTCTGCATCGCCGCAGCATCGTTGGCCGTGGTGGCAGGGTTTTTGTCCATGATTCCGGGCGGCGCGGTGGTTCGTGAAGCGGTACTGTTGGAGTTGATGGCGCCTCGGTTTGGCGATGGCCTGGCACTGGCGGCCGTGTTGGCGCTGCGACTGGTCTGGCTCTTAGCCGAGTTGATCATTTCGGTTATTCTGTACTTTGTTGGCTCTGGCTCCCGGTAGAGAGGGCATGCATTGCGAGGCATGCATCGTGCTGATGCCCGCCGGCGCACGACCGAAAGCGCGTGCGACCGCCATGCAGGGACGTCTGCCAACAGAGCATGGTTTCCTGGTCAGCAAGAGACCTGCAAGATGTGGAAACAAGCTCTTGCCGGCTAGCCAAAAGCCTTCGCTACAGCCGCGGTGCGGATACGTCTTGACGTTGTTTCTTCCTACTATTCCTCTACTGTTCGGCCGCGAACTTCAGGAAGGCACTCGCACGCGAAGATAAAACGCCGCGGCGCCTCCACAACGTGGTTGGCACGAGCCGCCTGAGTTTTTTTGATCGTTGTCCGCAACGGTTTGGTTCCGATTGCAACAGCCTCGATTGCGGTAAACTCTCACCCCCGCGTATGCCATGCTGTCGGTCGTGATTCCGGTTTACAACGAAGAGGAAAGCCTCGAACTGCTCCACAGCGAGCTGGTTGAGGTGGCCCAAAACGAACGGTACGACCTGGAAATCATCTTCATTGATGATGGATCGACGGACCATTCGTGGCAGATTATCCGGCGTCTGGCAGAAGAAGACCAGCGCGTGCGTGGCATACGTTTCCGCCGCAACTTCGGCAAGGCGGCTGCACTGAGCGCTGGGTTTCAGGCAGCGCAGGGCGAGAGAATCATCACGCTCGATGCCGACCTGCAAGACGATCCGCACGAGATTCCCCGGCTACTGGCCAAGCAACACGACGAACGACTCGACGTAGTGAGCGGCTGGAAGCGGATTCGGCACGACCCCTGGCACAAAGTGATTCCTTCGAGAATTTTCAACTGGCTGATCGGTCGATTGACAGGAGTTTGGCTTCACGACCATAACTGCGGCATGAAGTGCTACCGTCGGGAAGTTCTCCAGGAAGTGCGTCTTTACGGCGAAATGCATCGCTTCGTGCCCGTGCTGGCCCACGCGAGAGGCTTTCTGGTTGGCGAGATTGAAATCCAACATCGTCCACGGCGATTCGGACATTCGAAGTACGGTGTGCGGCGCTTTGTCAAAGGCTTTCTCGACCTGCTGACGGTTACGTTCCTAACCGGGTTCCGTCAGCGACCTCAACATCTGCTCGGCACGCTTGGGTTGGTATGCTTTTTCGTGGGTGGGCTCGGCTTGGGGTACCTGGCCGTTTATTGGGTGGTTGCGCAGATGCGACCCGACCTGGGTTTGAAACCGCTGCACCAGCGGCCGGCGGTGATTTATTCCAGCGCAGCCTTATTGCTAGGCGCCCAATTGCTATCGATCGGCTTTCTGGCGGAAATGATCACCGCATACCAAAGCCGAGAGTCGGATGCCTATTCGGTTGCGGAACGCATCGGCCTTTCAACGCCCACTCGAAATGAGCCCCAGCAAGCCGGCGAGTCACCCACACGATGAACCACGCTGTCGATGCCAACGGCCCGACCGGCAATACCAGGATATTGCGCCGCGCGGTCTACGCGGTGCTTATCACGGTGAGCGCAGGCCAAATGCTGGGACGAATACTGGCCGTCGATTCCGTGGATCGCTTGGCACTCGACCGGGCAGCCGCCAGGCGTGGCAGCGATCTGTCGCGACGGCGCCCCTTCCTGAGCGCCAACGATCGTAGCCGATGGCTCACCGTGCGCGCTCTCGTCGAGCACGGCACCTACGCGATCGACGACGTGCTAAAAGAACCGGGATGGGACACCATTGATATGGTGCGACATGCCGACCGACAAGGCAGGCAACGGCTCTATTCCAGCAAGCCACCGTTGCTGCCAACGATCGTCGCCGGTCCTTATTGGCTGATTTATCGAGTGACCGGGGCCACGCTGGGCACGCATCCGTATTTCATCGGCCGCGCATTGCTGGTGCTTTTCAACTGGCTTCCCATGTTGCTGTATTTTGCGATTGTGGCTCGCTGGTGCGAGCGCTATGGCACAACCGATTGGGGCCGTTTTTTTGTGATGGCTTGCGCCACGTTTGCCACGTTCTTGTCGACGTTCGTTGTCGTGTTGAACAACCATCTGGTTGCCGCCGTGTTTGCGGCCCTGACAATCGATTTGGTGCTGCGAATTGTTTGCGAAGATCAGCAACGGCCTGGCGTGTTTTTCGGCGCTGGCTTTGTTGCGGCCATGACGGCCGCGAACGAATTGCCGGCACTGGCCATGGTGGCGTTGCTCGGCGGTGGGCTGTTCGTCCGGTATCCGAAGCTCACACTGCTGGCGTTTGCGCCCGGCGTGCTGCTGGTGGCCGCGGCGTTTTTCGGAACGAACTACGCAGCCCACGCAAGCTGGCGTCCGCCCTATCTGCATCGATCACCCGGCGATAACTGGTACGACTACACATATGAACGAAACGGACGAACGGTGGAAAGCTACTGGAATCATCCGGTTGGCGTAGACCGGGGCGAAGCCTCGCCCGCCGTATACGCATTCCACGTTCTCATCGCTGTCT
>WGDQ01000279.1 GCA_015493185.1 Planctomycetaceae bacterium | reverse complement strand
GGAAGAACACTAGAATGCCCAACAGCAACGGCGGAATGGTCGGCAACAACACGGCCGCGCGGCGAACACGGTCTTGAACGGAGCGGATTTTCAACTCCAATTCACGGTCGACCTTCTCCATTTCACGATCGCGCTCGATCTCGAGCTGTTTGCGACGCGTTTCGAGCCGCTTTTCGCCCACGCGACGTGCGGTTTGCACCTCGAGCATCTTCTGCAAAGGGTCCAAATCGGTTCGCTTTTCGATTTCGGCAACTCGCTCGTCCAGCTTTTTCTGCTCCTCGTCCAGCTTCTTTTGGAATTCGGCACGGAACTGCTCGCGCAGCTCGTCGGCCCGTTCGCGAGCGTCGCGTGTCCATTCCTCAATCTGGCTCAAGGTTCGGTGCACGGGCCGTCGTTTGCGGATTTCGATAAAGCGGTCGTCGCCCGCCAGCTCGTCGAGCGCGTTGAGCACGAACGTAACGTTATCCAGGTTCAGGTTCACAACGGCGTTAGGATCTTCACCCCGCGCACGGAGTGCGAAAAAGGCCGAATACATCACGTCGATGTCGGTCACCAGCACCACATTCACTTCGCCCGAGGCATTGTCCGAAGACGTCTTTTTGAACGGATCGGAAAGGGCCTCGGCCGCATCGCGGGGCGCGTCGGCGCCGGACGTGCCGCTGTCGGCGTCATCGGCCTGCGCCCGCAGGGGCGAACCCTCGTCGGACATCGGCATGTTTTCGGCCTTTTTCAGTTTGCCGCGGATACGAACGGCCAGATCGTAAACCTCGCGGGTCGGAATCTGCCGCCGGGCCGGATTCAAGCCGCCAGGGCCAAAGAAGCTTTGTTGCAAGATTTCGTTGTACGGAACCGTGCCCGTATCGCGTCCGGTGCGAACCAGCGGCACGTAGGTCAGGTCCGATGCATTCCGCCGCCGCACGCCACCGGGAAAGAGAAACAGCATTTGCTGCAAACCCGAGGTGATCGGATCGCGAGGATCGAAGGCGGGCGCGTCGCCCCCTTGCCCCTGATCCACGAACACGAACTCTCGCGGAAACTGGCTGATTTTCGGATACGGATTGTAGTCTTGCCACACCACCTGGCTGGCCGAGAAATCGACGCCCAGCAAATTCCAAAGCGGCATGATGTTGCCCTTCTCGCCGGGCGGTTGGTTCATGCCCATCATGCCTTGTTGTGGCCGCTTGGGGGCCAGCGTGCCCGGCACGTTGGGATCGAGGTACGGGAAGGGATCTTCGAAGATCGCGGTCGGCTTGCCGCTTCGCACCGCGGCAATGAAGTTCTCCATCTGCTGCGGCGAAAGCGACGATGGCTGCACGGCCAACAGCACGTCGATGTCTTCGCCAATTGGGCTGTCGGCGTTGACCTGCACAACCTCATACTGTTTTTCCAACTCGTCGATGATCAGCTCATTGCGGCTGGGCGACATGGTTTGCATGTCGAAACCGCCGAAGAGCTTGGCATCGGTCATCAAAACGCCGATTTTCTTCCGCTTCTGATCGCTTACGGTGACGATCGAACGGATCAATTCGTATTCGACCGGAATGCCCCGATCGACGAACGGCACAACGACCTTTTCCAGGCCGCTCATGACGACGACGCCCAAATAAATCTCTTCCCGCTTCAGCGCGCCGCGTGTGGTGACATCGACCGGTTGGGCCTCGATGCCATATTGCCGCTCAGCCCGATCGGCCTCTTCGCTGTACCGCTCGGTATTGAAGATGCGCACGTCCACACGGCTACCACCCAGGGCGTCGAACTCGCGCAGCTTGGCGATCAGGTCGAGCCGCGTCTGCACATACGACTCGGGCACCTCGGGGCTGATGTAGGCCTCGATCAACACCGGGCGCTCGGGATCGAGCTTGGCGATCAGCTCGCGCGTTTTCGGAGAAAGCGAGGTCAAACGCCCTTGCGTGATGTCGAGCCGAATGTCGCCGCGTGCGACCAGCACGTTGACACCCAAGAAAGCCAGCGTCAAGGCGACGGTGCGTACAAAGTAGTGAGCAGCCATCTCGCGGCTGCGCCGGGCACCGGTCCAGTGACGCCGTGCGATCAGCACCATGCTCACATAGAGCATTACAACAACGATGAACAGAAAAAACAGCACGCTCGAAATGCTGATCACGCCGCGGCCAAAATCTTGAAACTGCTCGGCCACGCTCCAGCGGGCCAGATACTCTGGCAATGCCTCGATCGCGTCGCCCACCGAGTCGGGCAGAATCCAACGTGCCAGGTTGGCCATGCTCTTCCAGGGCAGCAGCGATTCGGCCGAACTAGCAAACACCAGCGGCGCGTTGAACAACGCCCCCAGAATGAACCCAATGGTGAGGTTGCGTGTGAGAAACGAGGCCACCATGCCGATGGCCAGCATCGCCAGGCCAACGAGCCAATAGCCGAAATAGTTGGCCAGCAAAAGCCCCAGGTCGGGCATGCCCAGCACCAACAGCACGATGATGTTCGATACCGAGAAAACCAGCGCCACACTGTAGATGGCCACGGCAGCCAGATATTTTCCGATCACCACGTCGAAATCGGCTGCCGGAATGGTCAGCAGCAGCTCATCGGTGCCCTGCCGCCGCTCGTCGGCCCAAATGCCCATGGTGATGGCTGGAATGAAGGCCAGTATGATGTAGGGCAGGTATCGATTCAGTTGGTTCAGGTTCGCCAGGTTGGCGTTGAAAAACTCATCAGGCCAAAAGGCCGCGAAACCACTCAGCAACACAAACACACACACAAACACATAGCCGGTTGGATTGGCGAAGTAGCTTGTGAAATTGCGAACGAAAATGGCGCGTACAACGCTTAGGTTCATGGCTCGCTCTCGTATCGTTCCCAGACCAATTCAGTGGCGTCGGTTTTTTCGACCTGCTGAATCGTTCTTAACTGTTGATCTCTTCTCTTCAGAATTTTTCAGGTTCCGCTTTTTGTTCTTCGCACTCGTCTTTCGCACTCGCCTTCGCTTTTTCGCTGCTCAGCTTCGATAGGGTGCCGCTAAGCTCCGGTTGGTTGCGTCAGACTACAAATGTGTCGAGAAAAGCCCAAACGGCCCGCCGTGCGGTCGTTGCACACGGTTGGAGCGAGGCAATCCGATCCATGCTCCGATCGATCGTTGGAGCTTGGGGTAAGCAGTAAGGAATAAAAAGCATCATGCAACACCCGACAGCTCATGAAACCGTTCTTCCAACGGTTTGCCATCGCCACGTAGCTCGGCGATCGTTCCGTCGAATACCAGTCGCCCTTCGTTGATGAACAACGCCCGGCTGCACATGGCTTCGACCTCTTGCAGAATATGCGTCGAAAGCAAAATCGTTTTGCTCTCTCCCAGCTTGCGAATCGTGTCGCGCACCTCGCGAATTTGATTCGGATCCAATCCCGCGGTGGGCTCGTCCAGAATTAAAACGTCGGGCTCGTGCAGCAGCACTTGCGCCATGCCGACGCGTTGCCGGTAGCCCTTGGACAACTTGCCGATCGCCTTGCCCACCACGCTGCTGAGATCGCAAAGGTCGATCACCTCCTCGATCCGCTGTTCGCGATGGCGTCCTGTCATACCCCGGGCCGATGCAAAAAACTCAAGCAAACTGCGAGGCGTCATATCGGGGTACAACGGGCCGTTTTCCGGCAAATAGCCAAGCAGCTTCGACCCTTCCAAACGCTCCACCGTCATATCGTGCCCGGCAATGCGGGCCACGCCTTCCGAGGGCGACAGGTAGCCGGTGAGCAACTTCATTGTGGTGCTCTTGCCCGCGCCGTTGGGGCCGAGAAAGGCCACGACTTCACCCTTGCGGATCGTGAAGGTCACGTCGCGGCAGGCAGCAAAATCGCCATAAAACTTGGACAGCCCATCGGCCTCGATCATCACGGCGCTTTGCTGGTCGCTCATGGGGAAAATCACTCCTCGAATACGGCAACTTCGGTTATCGACTCACGCTAAAAATAGCCACAAACACGGCGACAAAGAAGGTGACGATGAGCAGAGGATCGAAAGAAGGAAGAGAAAAGCTTGTCGTTTACGCTCCCCCCGAACCCAAGCAACAACGATTCGAAAAATCGAAACCAAAAGGAACCGGGCCGAGGCCAGCGAATGCCAAAACGGCTCGGCTGTGACTTGGCCGGCGCGAACCCAAGCGGCAACAGACCGCCGACAGACCTGCGGCCCGACACGCCGGGCAAACGCCAACCGAATCGATACCGCCCGAAACCGGTCGGCATGGCGTCGTTTCTCGGATGCATTGCCTACGTCGGGCAGGTGGTTGTTTTTGGAACCAGGGCAACCCGCCACGATCGACAGGCGGCCCCAAGGGGCCACGATCGGCCCCCGGCAGGAAAACACCCGTTCGTTCGGTGCTGTCCTCGACCGTCAGGCTGGCCGCCAGTCCGAGCATCTCGGGCAAAACACCGATGCCGGGGTTTCCAAAAGATATAGCCCGACCACAAGTTGTTGTCTAGACAGTCTCTTACCGCTTCTCACGGCCCGCCCGCGTCCTCTGGCGAAGTTGCCCTCGCACCGAAAGCCTCGGCCATGACACACAAGGCCCGGGCGATTGATCCGAGGCCGGCTTGACGCCAGCGCACGAAAAATCCGCCATGCGGACCGCTGCCTTGATTCATGCATCGCCAAGACAGCGCAGGTTGGGCATCTTTGGTACGTTACGACTCGCACACACCTTCGGTTCGCCAAACCGGCCAACTTCGCACGCCCCTCCCACAACACCCCACCAAATCTGTTGCCCATTTGCTTGTTTGTCCGAGCCTCGGTGGCCCCCTTCCGCCGGCCCCCGTTTTCTCCATATTGCAGCCCGATCGAGGGCGAAATAGCGGCCACGCCATAGGTGGGCTGCGTCTTCAGGCCGTTTGATCGCCGAAGGCCGATCTCACGCACGCGCCAGCCCGCCGGTTCCGGTCTCCGGTTTCGACCGCAAATGGGCACTTTTTCGCCGTCCCGCCCATCGCCCAGCCCCGTGGACCACGCGAAACCTGCGGGAATCATGCCCCTTCGGCGTCTTGCTGCCTTGCTATCTCTGCCACTCCACCATCTGCCATCCCGCTGCTTTGCCTCTTCTTCTCCCTTTCTTCTTCCTTGTCCCCTCTCCGCTGTCTCACCATTCTCGTTTTTGCGGCCCTTCGGTTCTTCTCGCCTCGTCCACCACCGGGCAATCTATGCCGGCCAGCGCAGGCAGTTTGCAAGCGACGATTTCCCCTTCTCGCACGAAGGCCAGCTTCGAACTCGCTCTTGCCCCAGGCGGACTGGATCGCTATTTACGGACCCGCCTTCTACCTTGGCTCTTTCCGGTGTCTTCCCTGTATCTGCCCGACCAAGGTCGGCCCACGCAGGCGCCCGCAGGGGCGGTGCGCGCCACCGCAACCTGCGGCGTCTGGTGCCCACGTTGTCGGCCAGTGCGTCGTGGTCAGGCGGTGGCGCTTTTGGCAATCGCGCCATGCGCCGCCAAATCGACCACCTCGCCCGGGCAAGATGCGAGAGGTCGACGGTTCATTCCCCTTGGTTTTTTCGCCGATGTCCATCTTCCCTCGAACCCCCTTGGCGTGCGCCCAGTCATCGTGCCGGTTTCGGTACCGCTGCCTACCGCGGTTGTTGTGTCTGCTGCCGCTGCTTGCCCTCATGCCGGGTTGTGCGGTGCTCGCGCCTTCGAACAATCGCGATTGGTCGCCCGACCAGGCCGTGTTGCCCTACGCAGAGTTGGGCCCCCGCTATGCCCGACTGCGCAACATCCGTTATTGCCAATACCGCACGACGGACGATTACACGGTTCACTACTACGACAAGACGTTCGACCTCCAGCAGCTCGATTCGCTTGATTTCATCGTCATTCCGTTCCGCGGCATGCCACAACTGGCCCACACGATGCTTAGTTTCGGCTTCGGCGGGCGCGACTACGTTTGCGTGTCGGTCGAAATCCGCCGCGAGAAAGGCGAAACGTACGCGCCGCTCAAGGGAATGCTCCGGCAGTTCGAACTGATGTACGTCGTGGGCGATGAACGTGATCTGATCAAGCTGCGCACCAACTATCGCCTCGACGATGTGTATGTGTATCGCGTGCGGGCCACTCCCGAACAGATTCGTGCCATGTTCACCGACGTGATGAACCGCGTGAACAAGCTGGCCGTGGCGCCCGAGTTCTACAACACGCTAACCAACAATTGCACAAACAACATTGTGCGGCACATCAACCGCTTGGCACCCAACCGTGTGCCGTGGGATCTGCGCATTCTGCTGCCCGGTCGATCGGACGAATATGCCTACGAGCTAGGGCTGCTCGACACCGATGTTTCGTTCGAAGAAACCAAGCTGCGGGCCCGCATCAACTATCTGGCCAACCGCTACGCCTCGGCCGAAGACTTTTCGCAGAAAATCCGCCAACTGAAATAGCGCGACGCGCCGAGCGATCCAGAAGGTGTGTTCAGAATCCAATTCCGGCTTCGATCACAAGCATGCCGACCGTCTCGTCGTCGGTCTGCATCGACCAGCCCAAGCAGGATTCGCCTGCTTCCGCTCTCCTGGATAGGAATCGCCTGCTCACCATCTCGGGCCCGCAAGCGATTTTGAAGACACCTTTTCAGCGGACCATGGGCCGGGGCTCATCCATCCGAAAAACAATATGCCGCCGCCAGTGGGCATCGTCGGTTTCCGGAAAATCGTCGCGGTAGTGCACGCCGCGGCTTTCTTCGCGAAGCCGCGCGGCCTCGATCACCAATCGGGCCGTTACCAGCATATTCTGCAACTCCCAACCCCGCGGGTTGTCGAATTGCCGGCCCAACACATAGCGAGACCAATAGTCGACCATCTCGAGCGCCTCGTCCAGTCCGGTACGCTGACGGCAAATACCCACATCGCGCCACATGAGGCTTTTAAGCGAATTGCGAATGTCTTCCAGATCGAGCTGGTCCGGGTGGTCGGCAATGGCGGCACTCTCCAAGGGAAGGGCGCGAAACTCGTCGGGCATGTCCAGCGCGGCAGCCGAAACTCCGGAAGCCACGTGCGCGCCGTAAACGAGCCCCTCGAGCAGGCTGTTCGAAGCCAGCCGATTCGCGCCGTGAAGACCGCTCGAAGTGGCCTCTCCGGCGGCCCAGAGGCCGGGCAGTGTGGTTCGCCCCTGTAGATCGACCACCAGACCGCCAATCATGTAGTGCGCACCGGGACGAACCGGAATCCAATCGGTGGCGATGTCCAGATCGAACTCAGCACACGTGCGCGCAATGCCCGGGAAACGGCGCCGCACCCAATCCGGATTGAGATGGGTCATATCGAGATAAACGCACGGATGACGCGTCTTTTCCATCTGGCTTGTGATGGCGCGGCTCACCACGTCGCGGGGGGCAAGCTCGGCCCGCGAATCGTAGTCGGGCATGAAACGGTAACCGGTGCGATCGACCAATCGCGCCCCGGCGCCGCGCACTGCCTCGGTGATCAGCGTGCGGCTGCTTCCAGCTATGTACAACACGGTGGGATGAAACTGCACGAACTCCATATCTCGCAATTCCGCCCCGGCGCGGAAAGCGGCCGCGTGCCCATCGCCAGTGGCCACTTCGGGGTTCGTCGTTTCGCGATACAACTGGCCGGCCCCACCAGTACACAGCACGGTTTGTTTGGCCCACACGGCCGTATGGCCGCCGCTTCGCTCCGAACCGTCGAAGACAACTGCCCCGCGGCACGTGCCCTGGTGCGTGAGCAAATCGAGCGTGAAGGCGTTGGGCCATAGCTCCACGTTTTCGCATTCACGCACTTTTTGGATCATGGCCCGCATCACCTCGCGACCGGTGGCGTCGCCCAGGGCATGCACGATGCGATCGTGGCTGTGCCCGCCTTCACGCCCCAACGCCAATTCGCCGCCGACCTGGTCGAAATGCGTTCCCCAGCGGATCAGCTCGTCGATGCGTCGTGGCGCCTCGCGAACCACCATTTCCACCACTTCCCGATCGCAAAGTCCGCCGCCGGCCCGCAGTGTGTCGGCAATATGATCTTCAAACCGATCTTCCGGATCGAGCACGCCCGCAATGCCGCCTTGAGCGTAGTGGCTGCTCGATTGTTCCACGCGGTCTTTGGTAACTACCAGCACCGACAACCGGCGATCGATACCCAGCGCGGCGCGCAGCCCGGCCAGGCCGCCGCCGATGATCAACACATCGACAAACCGGTGTCGCTGCCGTTTGGGTGCCAGTGGAACCAAATAACGCGGAACGTTGCCAAACATGTAAAGTCAGCTTGCTCCTCGACTCAGAAAGGAGCCTTTCACAACACTTATTTTCGACCTATTCATAACCGACCGACGCCCATTTCATAACGGAAGCAGTGCAGCGGCCCCAGTCGGCCGCTGCGGCTCTTGCGATGCATTGCGATGCGAACTTTTCGCAATGCTTGCTGATCTTGCGCTGTTCGCTTCGATGATGCGTGTTCTTTTCTATTAGCGCGTGCCCTGTTTGGCGCCGCGTGTGTTTTCTTCCGCATCGATCTCGCTCGACGCTGAGGCTCCCGTTCGCCGGGTGTTTCGGCCGCCGCGGCATGCGGGGTAGATGACAGCCCGTTATATCGGCCGCACCCAGCCAAAGGAAAGGCAGCCACGTCGAAAAACTTGTTTGTGGCGAGCCGCAAACACGGCAACGTTCGCACCGCTTAACAACCGCCCCGAGGCCAATCGCAAGCGGCACGCCGACAGCCTTTTGAAACCAGCAGGCACGCCCGAAAGAAGAAAGAAAGAAAGAAAGGAGCCGGGAAAAGAAACCTCCGCCGCGGGCGTGATTCGTGGGCCACCGCGGCGTCGGGTACGCCGCAACCCGAATGGCTTGGGCGCGATTTGCCGCCAAATCGTCCAGCACGTCGGGGGGGCAAAAGCTATCGTGGCAATTCGACGCGGAGCGATTGGCGCCCGTGCATGCCCACACAAGCCGGTCGCTACGGGGTGGGAGAGTCTGACGGGCGTGTGCCTGATGCCGGCGGTTCACCGGACCGACGCGTGGGGCGCGACCGGGCTGTGGCTTCGGTGTAGGCCTCGAATTGCTCGCGGTACTCGAGTGGAGCGGGTACGCGTTGCGATTCGCGCAGATCGGTTCGTTGCGTGCCTCGACGTCCGCGAAGCTCGGTCGATCGGGGCCGTAGGCCCAAACTCCGCAGCGCCTGGTTGAAACGGCTTCGGGCCCGGGAATCGGTCCCCTGCTCCGCCTCGCGACGCATGCGCTCCCACTGGGCCACGAACCGCTCGACGTCGGCCCGAGTCCAACCGAGTTTGTCGAGCAATTTCTGGTCGAGCTGATCGCGTGCGAGTTGGTCTTTGAGGTGATCGATCACCAATTGTGTCGCACGTCGGGCATAATCGAGATTGGCCCGATCGCCGCCGGGTTCCTCGCCGTTGTCGCCTTC
>WGDQ01000278.1 GCA_015493185.1 Planctomycetaceae bacterium | reverse complement strand
GAGCCGTGGCAGCCCGATTATCCCGGAAGACCGTTCAAGGAGCCGCCCGGCGTGCTGGAAATCCCTACGCTGGAAGACTTGACGATCAAAGGCATTCCGCCGGGTGATCGGGACCTGATCCTGCGGCTGTTCAAGCGAGACATCACCCATTACCTGGACGCCTTGGGCGACTGGCCCTACGGCGTGCTGACCACGCACTATCATTCGATCGGCAGGCAGTTTGACGAGATGACGGCGTTGTACGATGCGCTGTTCGACTGGCTGGCATCGCAAGGTGTTACGGAGTGGGTGACATTCAAAAGTGTTTTGTCGTGAGCGGGAGGATGGAGTGTAAGACGTTGGCGCGGGATCATGACGGGCCTTCGCCGGCCGCGTTGGAGTTTTCGCGTTGTAGGCCGTGCGCGTCGCGCGCGGATTCCGGGCATCGAACGGGAGTGTGAGTGCAAGGCGCCAGCCTGCGATCAATCGTGCCGGCGGGAGCACCGGAGGCTAGCGCTGCCGCTCACTTTGGTTGCGACTGCAATCCGCGTTGGGAGAAAACGAATGAATCGAAAAAAGCAATGGTTGTGCAGCCTCGTTGTTTGGGTTGTCGTTTGCCCCCGAGCCGTCACTGGTGCGGAGGAGCGTGCTGGGGCGGTGACTTTGGCCAACGATCGTGTTGCGGTGGAGATCGATGGGGCGTCGGGAACGCTGAAAGTCGTGGATCGGGTTGCGAAGCGTACCTGGACGCCCGACCCGTGGGATAAGTCGGCGGGGCAGCTATTGGTCAACACATCGCACGGCCCGCGCTGGTATGACCTGTCGCGTGCGGCGGCAGTGGAGGTCAGCCGGACGTCGCAACAGACAGCGCGGATTGTGTATCGCGGCTGGCTGGCGTCGGGCGTCAAGGCGGCGTGGAGCGTGACGGCCGAGGTGTCCGTTGCGACGAACGAGGGCAAGGTGCTTATCCGCGTCACGGGCGTCGAGCTACCCGACGGATACTCTGCGCCCAAGCTCTATTATCCGCTGCGGCCGTTCAGCCTGCGGACCGACGTCGATCGCGGTGCGGCGGTGATTCCCTACTGGCAGGGCGTGATCGTTCCTTCGTACATCTTTCCGATGAACGGCGGGCAGTTTTGCATGTGGGACGATGCCCAGCACCGATCAATGGCGATTGGCGAACTCCAGTACTACAACTGGGACGGCTTGACGATGCCGTGGTTCGGCACGCATGATGAGCGCTCGGCCGTGATGGCCGTGGTTCCCTACGACGGCTCGATCGGCATGCAGTGGATCGCCAACTACAACAACTTCCAAGAGGTGGCGCGGCGCGACCACCGATTGACTCAGTACCCCCGCATCGTCGCCCTGACGCCCGTCTGGGACCTCGGGCGCGTCACGCCCGAGACGCAACTCGTTTACCATATCTTGCCCGGCGGCGATCACGTGGCTATGGCCAAACGCTACCGGCAGATTGCCAAGCAGAACGGGCTGTTCGTTTCGCTTGAGGAGAAGGCGAAAAAGAACCCCGACGTCAACAAGCTGAAAGGGGCCATGTATGTGGGCATCTATGGCGGCTATCCCCACTATGTGAACCTGCCCGGCATGGCCTTCACCTTCGATCAGCTCGATCGCATGGTGCAGGACATGCACGATGAGCTCGGGCTGAAGAAGGCGTTCGTTCATACATGGGGCACGTGGGCTCGCTTTGCACCGGTCATGTGGCCCATCAGCCAAGAGCTGGGCGGTGTGAAAAAGCTGCGGTGCGTGGTCGATCGCGTGAAGGGCTACGGCTGGCTTTATTCGGCCTACCACTCGTTCGTTTCGCTCCAGGACAATGATCCGGAAATCGAACGCAACCTTGACCTTGCCCCCAAAGACGCACAAGGACGCCCGATCCTGCGGGATCGCTGGAAGGCGGTCGACGAGAGCCGCTGGGTCGAGCTAGCCAAGGCCGTGTTGCCGAAAGAGCTGGCTGCCCTCGGACAAAACGCCGATATCACCGACATCGCCTTTACGGGTAAAGTGGGAGCAGGGGGGCGCAAGCTGGCCGAATACTTGGCCTCGACCGATTTGGTGCTCGGCACCGAGCGCGGCAACGAATGGCTGGTGCCGCTTTATCACATGTTCGAGGGCATGGTCGCCCCGTTCCACAAGCGGCCGCTGGCGTGGTACAGCCATCCGGCGCCGCTGTTCAACCTGGTTTACCACGACGCGGTCACGGTGTACGGCAAGATTCAGGACCCGACGCAGCTTGCGCTGCATCACACGGGCGACTACTACGTGAAGACGCTGCGTGCGATGCTTTACGGCGACGGGCCCATGGTGTTCTTCTCGCCGTACG